>JAYZXK010000328.1:0-4967 GCA_036141415.1 Pseudomonadota bacterium | reverse complement strand
AAAAGACGATTTCACTTCAGCAGGTTCTGCCGCTGTTGCCATGCAAACTGGTTCTGCAGTCGCCGCCGGCACTGCGGCGCAGGTATACACCAAGAAAGCGCCTTATCAGGCAACCTTGTTAACCTCGCAAAAGATTACGGGTCGTGACTCGGTTAAAGATATCCGCCACATCGAAATCAGCCTGGAAGATTCTGGTATTACCTATCAGGCCGGTGACGCGCTGGGCGTTTGGTTTAAGAACGATGCAGCACTGGCCGACGAAATTATTACCCTAATCCAGGCCTCTGCCGATCAGGAAGTCACCGTTGCCGAGCACAAACTGTCGTTTAAAGACGCGCTGATCAACAAGCTGGAACTTACCCTGAGCTATCCGGGTTTTGTAAAAGCCTATCAGGAAGCCTCCGGCTGTGAAGCCTTAGCGAAGTTGTTGGCAGACAAAGCTGCGCTGCGTGACTATCTGGCCGATCGCCAGATCATCGATATTGTTCGCGACCATCCGCATCCGGTTACAGCTGAGCAGTTTGTCGCAGCTTGTCGTCCGTTAACGCCGCGTCTGTACTCGATTGCATCAAGCCAGTCAGAAGTCGAAGACGAAGTGCATTTAACCATCGCGCATGTTGATTACGATGCCTTTGGTAATCGTCATCAGGGCGGCGCATCAGGCTATCTGTGTGAGCGTCTTGAAGAAGGCGGTGAAGTCGAAGTGTTTGTTGAGCCAAACGATAACTTCCGTCTGCCGGAAAATCCGGATACGCCGGTGATCATGATTGGTCCGGGTACCGGTATCGCACCGTTCCGCTCGTTTATGCAGGAACGTGATGCCCAGGGCGCCGAAGGGAAGAACTGGTTGTTCTTTGGCAACCCTAATTTTACTCAGGACTTCCTGTATCAGCTAGAGTGGCAAGGCTACGTGAAAAGTGGCCTGCTGAGCAAAATCAGCCTTGCTTTCTCACGTGATCAGAAAGACAAAATTTATGTTCAGCATCGCTTGCTTGAAGAAGGCAAGGAGGTTTACCAGTGGTTAGAAGAAGGCGCTCACCTGTATGTGTGTGGCGATGCTAACCAAATGGCCAAAGATGTTGAAAATGCGCTGCTTGAAATCTTCAGGACCCACGGTGGTAAGAGTGATGAAGAAGCCAAGGCTTACTTACTGTCACTGCGCAAAGCAAAACGATATCAGAAGGATGTCTACTAATGAGCGATACTAAGTCTCCTTTTATTGTTGAAGGCAAACTGGCCGACAACGAACGCCTTAAGGCAGAGAGTCGTCATCTGCGCGGCACCATCGAGCAGGATCTCAAGGATCCGTTAACCGGTGGCTTTACCGCAGATAACTTCCAGCTGATCCGTTTTCACGGCATGTATCAGCAGGACGACCGTGACATCCGCGCTGAGCGTACCAAGCAAAAATTAGAGCCATTGCACAATGTAATGCTGCGTGCCCGTTTACCGGGTGGTGTGTGTAACCCTGAGCAATGGCTTGCCATCGACAAGTTTGCCGATGAGTACACCATGTACGGCAGTATTCGATTAACAACCCGTCAGACGTTTCAGTTTCACGGTGTGTTAAAGCCGAACATTAAGTTGATGCACCAAACTCTTAATTCCGTTGGAATTGACTCAATTGCTACTGCGGGTGACGTTAACCGTAACGTTCTGTGTACCTCTAACCCGGTTGAGTCGGAAGTACATCAGCAGGCTTACGTCTGGGCCACTAAGATTAGTGAGCACTTACTGCCTAAAACTCGCGCCTACGCCGAGATTTGGTTAAATGGTGAGAAAGTAGAAACCACCGATCAGGAGCCAATCCTGGGGGATACCTACTTACCCCGTAAATTTAAAACCACCGTGGTGATCCCGCCGCAAAACGATGTGGACGTACATGCTAACGACCTCAACTTTGTGGCCATTGCCGAAAACGGCAAGCTGGTGGGCTTTAACGTATTAGTGGGTGGTGGCCTGGCCATGACTCACGGCGATAAAACCACCTTCCCGCGTAAGGCCGACGATTTTGGTTTTATTCCGCTGGAGCATACTCTGGCCGTTGCTGAAGCCGTGGTAACTACTCAGCGCGACTGGGGTAACCGGGTGAATCGTAAAAATGCCAAAACCAAATATACCCTTGAGCGTGTTGGTGTAGATAATTTCCGCGCCGAAGTCGAAAAACGTGCCGGTGTTACCTTTGCTGAAAGCAAGCCTTATGAATTCACCAGCCGTGGAGATCGCATTGGCTGGGTTGAAGGCATCGACGGTAAATTCCATTTAACGCTGTTTATCGAAAACGGCCGGATCCTGGATTATCCGAATAAGACCCTGAAAACCGGTTGCCGCGAAATTGCCAAGATTCATAAAGGTGATTTCCGCATGACGGCTAACCAGAACCTGATTGTGGCGGGCGTGCCAGCCGATCAGAAAGAGGCTATTGAGGCGTTGGCCCGAGAGCACGGTTTAATTCAGCCAGACGTATCGGCTCAGCGTTTAGATTCTATGGCATGTGTAGCGTTACCTACCTGTCCACTGGCAATGGCGGAAGCCGAGCGCTTCTTACCTGGTGCAGTAGATCAGCTCGACGAGTTAATGGCTAAGCACGGTTTAAGTGACGACAGCGTGATCTTCCGGGTAACCGGTTGTCCGAATGGTTGTGGTCGCGCCATGCTGGCTGAAGTCGGTTTGGTGGGTAAAGGCCCGGGCCGTTACAACCTGCATTTAGGTGGTAACCGCGAAGGGACCCGTATTCCTCGTATGTTTAAAGAAAACATCACCGAGCAGGAAATCATGACTATTCTCGATGAGCTTCTTGGCCAGTGGGCCGGCTCGCGTGAAGCGAATGAGTCATTCGGCGATTTCGTAGTGCGCACAGGCGTGATTGCCCCGGTGATCAACTCCGCGCAGGATTTTTATGACTGATCACGATCTTCAATCGATTCGTCGACCGGTTACCTCTGATACCACAGATGAGGAACTGGCGGCAATCAATCAGGTGCTGGAAACACTGGATGCGTCAGCGCGTATCCGGTGGGCCCTGGAGTATTTGCCGGGTAACCATATTGTGTCGTCAAGCTTTGGCGCGCAGTCTGCGGTTATGCTGCATTTACTTACTCAGGCAAAGCCTGATATTCCGGTTGTGTTAACCGATACCGGTTATCTGTTTCCGGAAACGTACCAGTTTGTCGACGAACTGGCAGAGCAGCTCAAGCTCAACTTAAAGGTGTATCGCAGCGATATCTCACCCGCCTGGCAAGAGGCGCGTTTCGGCCGCTTGTGGGAGCAGGGCATCGACGGTATCGAGCGTTACAACAAGATGAACAAAGTTGAGCCTATGCAACGGGCGTTAAAAGAGCTTGAGGCACAAACCTGGTTTGCCGGATTGCGTCGTAGCCAGGCTGATACGCGTCAGCATTTGCCCGTACTTCAGCGCTCTGGCAACCAGTTTAAGCTGTATCCGATTATCGACTGGTCGAATAAAGACCTGCATTATTACCTTAAAGATAATGGCTTGTCTTATCATCCACTGTGGGAGCAGGGTTATGTTTCCATTGGTGACTGGCATACCACCCAGTCATTGCAGGAAGGGATGAGCGAGCAGGATACCCGTTTCTTCGGACTTAAGCGCGAATGCGGCCTGCACGAATTCGGTGACGGTATCTAAAAAATGGTTGTTTACTCCACATTGAAATGTGGGGTAAACAGCGATTTAATATGCGCAGTAAACGCTTCAGACTTTTGTTTTGGTAACAAGCGTGCCAACTCACTGCCCACCGAAGTAAACTTATAATACGTCATCAGCAATTGCTTACTTCGCGCTTCTAACGTCAAACTTTCGGTTGAAAACTTCAGTGCCATGGATGTTCCCTTGTCCAGCAGGCCGGTTTCTATCTCTGTTGCATACAATAATTTCATGCTGCCCAGTGCCAGAATATCAGTGTAAGACAATCCAAACTGAGCCAGTTGGGTTTGTGCGGCCGGGGCCGGAAACAGGGCATTAAGTAAACCGGGTTGTTGATGGTACCCGGTAATGATAATTGGCGCCGGGTCGCTGTTGCGCCGACAGGCTAACTGGCAGGCCCTGCTGAATAACCCTGCATCCCGTTGGGTGAGTTTTGTCAGCGTTTCCAGACTCCGCAGCGAAAAGCTGCCTGGTCGCTGCACTTCCACTGCCAGAATCTTGCCCCATAATTCCTGCATAGTAGGTGAATAAATATTCTCAGCCATGGAAATAAACGAGTGAAACCAGTCCGGGTCGACCTGCTCCTGAGACTGCTCACCGCTGGACACCGATAAGGCTACCGACATAATTTTTTGCAGGTTAGTCAGCCGTTTCTGCTCGCGCAGACGTTGATACTGGGCTATTTGGCGGGCAGGCTGAGTAGAGTAATCCAGCGCCGACTGCTCAATGCCGATAGTTGAAAACCAGTGGGTTATGCGGTGTTGCGTTGAACTGCTATGCTGTGTAGAGCGGCGTTTGGCGGATGAAGTTTCTTCACTGGCAGGCTTAGGGACTTTACGTTCCTTACCGGTAGCGCTGGCCCATTGCGTGGCTGAAGTGTGCGTGGGTATTTTCATCTCATAACATTAGCCGTAAACACATAACTAAAAATACCCTGTTTCGACTTTAGTGTATAGGAAGTTTACTATGCAAAGGTCTATATTAGAGGTAGGATGCTAATAATATTGGTCACAACGTACACAAGATGTCTGCGGAATACGATAACGATGAACTGGTATTTCTTGATGAAGACACCCATCAGGAATTAGAACAGAACAATAAGAGAGAATGGAATATCTTGATCGTTGATGATGATGAAGAGATCCACACCGTCACCCGCCTCGCCTTATCCGACCTTGAAGTTCACGACCGCAAGTTAAATTTTCTTCACGCTTATTCCGGTAAGGAAGCCAAAGCGATTCTCGATAAGTACGGTAGTAGTATTGCTATTATCCTGCTTGATGTTGTGATGGAAACCGAC
>JAYZXK010000327.1:0-12315 GCA_036141415.1 Pseudomonadota bacterium | reverse complement strand
CTTTTTTGATGGTCACCAGAGCCATTACAAAGCCAGCGAAGGCCATATAAAAAGGCACGTATTTTTGAGCGTTTTCAAACGGCTTGTCGGTTTGGAATATCAGTTTGCTGGCGCTTTGATAAATAAGGTAAGCGATTATGCCCGAGATAGCCGGGGTAACCACCCAACTGCCCACAATGCCCCCCACTTTGCTCCAGGCAACGGCATCCACGCTCACTCCAACAGCGGTAAAACCAATAATGGCACCAATTATGGAATGGGTAGTAGAAACGGGCCACCCCAGATAAGACGCTACGCCCAGCCAGATACCGGCAGCAAACAGCGCAGAAATCATCCCCAGTACCAGGTATTCCGGAATATCAATAAAGTAAGCGGTATCGATAATACCTTTACGGATGGTTGAGGTAACCTCGCCACCAGCCAGATAGGCGCCGGCAAATTCGAAGATCATCGCTATAATGATGGCTTGCTTGATAGTTAGCGCTTTAGAACCTACTGAGGTTCCCATGGCATTCGCCACGTCGTTAGCACCAATCCCCCACGCCATTACAAAACCAACAACGGCAGCGAGGATAATCAGGATCATGCCATAACTTTGTAGGATTTCCACAGACAGTCGCTCCGGTTGTGCCTAGCTGTATGCCACGAAAAGTGCAGGAAACTGAGTTTCTGTTGTCTGAGTAAAATCTGTCGGTTTACTCAGCGCTGGCAATAAAAAAACTTTAAGCATCTTGGTTTGGTTGAATTTTTATACAATTACCTTAATGGTTGCGGCGCATTCTAGCGCAAAGTGCCGTCGAGCCATAGGCCATTTTTAATAATTCATCACAATAAATCAGACAATCACCACCGTTAGGCGATTATTAAATCAATTATGTCATTTATATTACAGATTTAAGACAACCATCCGCGCATTTAACTGTCGCTGAGGTTATCCAGTGTTTGCTGCAAATTTTCCAGCGGTGTATGGCGAACATCGCGCCCGCTGGTGAGCGACACCACATATTCGCAAATATTTTTGCAGCGATCGCCTATCCGCTCTAATGAACGCAGCGCCCAGAGAATTTCCAGCCAGTCTTCCATTGAATCACCGGAACGCGACATTTCATCAGCAGTATAGCTCAGCAGCTTTTTATATTCGCTGTCGATGCTGTTGTCCTGATCGTACACTTCCAGTGCGGCCTCTTCATCGAGGCGGGCAAAGGCATCAAAGGTACCACGCATCATGGCAGCGGCCTGTTGCCCTATAGACAACATACTGCTTTTTATCGCCACATCTGAAGGTAGCTTTTGTTTGGTTACCAACCTGGCGATCCGTTCTATTTCATCGCCCATACGCTCAATATCGGTGATTGCCTTGGAGATAATCATAATCAGGCGTAAATCGCTGGCGGTGGGATGGCGCTTGGCGATAATGCGTAAACACTCTTCATCAATCTGAATTTCCATGGAGTTAATCTTCAGATCGTTGAGGATCACCGTTTCGGCCTGGGCCGGATTATTGGTCGCAATCGCTTTTAAAGTATCGGCAAGCTGATGTTCCACTTCGCCACCCATGGCCATTACCGAGTTCCGTAAGTTTTCCAGCTCGATATTAAAGCGGCCGGAAATGTGAGTATTGAGTGCAACTTGTCGCATACTAAGCTCCTGTACAGACCGAAACTAACCGTAACGGCCGGTAATGTAGTCTTCGGTTTGTTTTTTCTCTGGCAGCGTAAACAGGGTATCACTGTCGCTGTATTCCACCAGTTCGCCCTGATGTAGAAAGGCGGTATAGTCGGAGACCCGCGAAGCCTGCTGCATGTTGTGGGTAACGATAACAATGGTACAACGCTTTTTCAGCTCGGCCATCAGCTCTTCAATGATCAAGGTAGTCAGTGGATCCAGCGCAGAAGTAGGCTCGTCCAACAGCAAAATCGACGGCTTTAATGCCAGCGCTCTGGCAATCACTAAACGCTGTTGCTGACCGCCCGAAAGCGTGGTGGCCGACTCAAATAAGCGGTCTTTTACTTCATCCCACAGCGCCGCTTCAATCAGCGCCCGCTCTACCGCGTCATCCAGTTGGCGACGCTGTTTTATACCCTGTAAACGTAAACCGTAGCACACGTTATCATAAATGCTCATGGGGAAAGGGTTAGGCCGCTGAAACACCATCCCCACCTGGGAGCGCAGTATCGACAGGTTTTCTTTCTTGCGGTTAATATTGCGCCCGTCGATGATAATTTCACCGTCCGTTACGCTGTTATCAATGAGGTCATTCATGCGATTAAAACAGCTGATCAGAGTAGACTTGCCGCACCCCGACTGGCCTATCAACGCAGTAATGCGGTTTTTCGGAATACGCATGGTGATGTTGTGAAGCACATGCTTATCGCCAAACCGCAAACACAAATCCCGCACCTCAATGGCAGTTTGCGCCTCGGGCAGCTTTGCTAAGTTGAGCTGTTCTCGTTCAAACAATTTCAGCATGGCGTCACAACCTCTAATAGCCGCGTAAATAACGCTTTCTTAAGCGCCGGCGCAAAATCACCGCCAGCACATTTAATACAAAAACGACCACCAGTAACAACAGGCAGCTGGCAAACATTAATGAAGCGCTGCGCACGTCGGTCTGGCTATGAAAGGCCCCATCGTAAATCAACACGCCTAAATGCATAAACTGACGATCCAGATGAAGATAAGGAAACTCGCCGTCAAAGGGAAGGTTAGGCGCAAATTTCACCGCCCCCACCAGCATTAACGGCGCGACTTCTCCCGCGGCGCGGGCGATAGCCAAAATAACGCCGGTCATGATGCCGGGGCTGGCCATGGGCAACACGGTATGCCAGATAGTTTCAAATTTAGTGGCCCCCAGCGCATAGCTGCCTGATTTTAACCCCTCTGGCACGCGCCGCAACCCTTCTTCGGTAGCCACAATCACCACCGGTAAGGTGAGAATAGCCATGGTCAGTGAGGCCCAGAACACCCCCGGCGTGCCCATTGTAGGTGCCGGCAATGCATCGCTAAAAAACAGCTCGTCAATGTTGCCGCCTACCAGGTATACAAAAAACCCGAGGCCAAACACGCCATAAACAATCGACGGTACGCCAGCCATATTGCTCACGCAAATGCGGATCACCGAGGTTAAATGGTTATCCGGGGCATATTCATGCAAATATACTGCGGCCAGCACGCCAAACGGCGTAACCAGAATGGTCATCACAAATATCATCAGCACGGTGCCAAACAAGGCCGGAAACACGCCACCAGCCGTGTTGGCCTGTTTAGGCGCATCGGTAAGAAAAGCCACTACACCAGCACCTACTATTCCCAGCTTACCAAACCAGTCGAGCTGCCCCGGGTAACTGAGGCGATCGATGTCATCAAGGGGAATTAAAAACTCACTGCCATTGTTAAACCGGGTGACCAACTGATAATCTGCCAGTTGGGCTTCCAGGCGTAGCACCTCCTGCTGCCAGCGCTCAAAATCGGCGTACAGGCGTAATCGGGCCGGCGCGTCTTTCTCTACCTGGCGTAGATCCAAACTGGCCAGTTCACGGTGAACACTGGCTAAACGTTCCTTACGCACCGTTTCGATTTGTTCCCGAATGGCAGATACCGTGTCGCGCACCTCATCGTACTGTGCCAGCTCACCTGACTGCCCATCCGGCAGGCGGATGCTTAATGGTTCACTGAATACCCGGGTACCGTTGTGTAACAAAATATCGGCAGCTTGATGCGCCTCGCTGATAGCCTGTACGGCATTAGCTTCTACCAGCAAAGAACGGCCATAGGGATGCTGGCTGTCGGAATAACGAAACACAAAGGCTGGCTCGCTGCCACTTTCTACCGCCGAGTTAATATGGCGCTCGTTAATTTGTGCATAAACCTGTTTGGCAGTGCCATCCGGCAACTCAAACTGAATGCTTTGTACCGGTCGCGGCCAGAAATAGTCAAGCCCGCGAATAGTAATGAGCATCAGCACGCATGCCAGAGCAACCACCAGCAACCCGGCACAAAACGCGCCCAGGCTAATGACATAAGACTGCTGTTGACGGTTGCTTAAAAACTGCCGGGGCGACCACTTACCCATGACTCTTCACCCGGCGGGAACGCTGGCGTAACAATTCGGCCAGCGTATTTACAATAAAGGTGAAGCTAAACAGTACACAGGCCGTTAAAAACAATACCTGATAATGAATACTGTGCACCTCGGCCTCGGGTAACTCAATGGCCAGGTTGGCGGTGAGCGCCCGTAACCCGGCAAATAAATCCCAATCGGCGATCGGCGTATTGCCGGTTACCATTAACACAATCATGGTTTCACCAAAGGCCCGGCCAAAGCCCAGCATCATGGCCGCTACAATACCCGGAAAAGCCACTTTTAATACTACCCGTCGCAGGGTTTGTAAGCGGGTGGCGCCCAATGCGTAAGATGCCTGGCGTAAGCTGTGAGGCACCCCGCTGATGGCATCTTCGGCCAGTGAATAGATACTGGGTGAAATGGCCAGCCCCAATGCAATGGCTACCAAAATGGTGGTTTTGCCTACCGGCACTTCGGTGGTATGGGCAAAAAAGGTAAAGTCGTCGGCGTCCAGTGCCGCCAGCAGCCAGTCTGGCGCCCAGGCCACACATATATAGCCATACACCACTATTCCCAGTACCGGCAGTACGGCTTCGGCGAAGTTCTGCAACTCACTGCTTACACTTTGCGCCACGCGGTGCTGTACCAGCGCAATAAACAATAAAATCACCGGCAGGGTTACCATAAACACCGCAATGGAAAATAAAAATCGCTCAGCCAGCGGTGCCAGCCATATCGCTGCAATAAAGCCAATCAGCACCGATGGCACAGCCTCGAGCATTTCAATGGTGGGTTTAATGCTGTCTCGCACCCTCGGGCGGGCGAAATACGCGGTATACACCGCCGCGCCCAGTGCCAGCGGAATGGCAATCAGTAATGCCAGCGACGACGCCTTCAGACTACCAATCAGCAGCGGCACCAGACTCATCTTAATTTCCTGATAATCCGAGGCACTACTGGTTTGCCAGATTTGATCAGGCGCCGGGTAGCCTTCATATAAATGCGGCATTAATAAACTGTTAGTGGTGCTAAGCCCTGCCATGTTGCGTACTTCGTGGCGGATATAGGCATCCGGGCCGTAAACATATACTCGCGAATCAAACCAGCTAACGCCCGTGGGCTGCACAGGCAGTTGTGTGCGCTCAACCACTTCACCGCTGATGCGGTTAATTAACAGTAATTGCCGCTGACTGGTAATGGCCGCTATGCCATTAACGCTGGCATGGGCATACAGCGCCACCAGTACCTCGTTAGCCTGGAGTTCAATGTTATAGGCCGGCTGGTAACGCAAAATACCGGCCTGGTTATACAGGCTGAGTCGCACCAGGGAGCTATTGGCCAGCGCCACAAACACCGAGCGGTTTTTTACGATGGTGTCGGCCCAACGCACGTTTTGCGCCACGGTAAGCTGATGCAGGCGCTGATTGCTACTGTCGACAAAAGTCAGCACGTTGTTGTTGATGAGCATAATTTGCCGCGTGTCCGGCAACAGCACCATGGGTTGGTCAGGCGAGTATTGCTGACGCACGATTTGCGTGGGGCTGTTACGGTTGATCCATTGCACCAGGGTTTCATCCGGGGTATTTACCTGCATGATGATCCACTGTTCGCCCACCGCCACCTGCCAGCTGGTTTGTTGCGCCCATACCGCCTCAGGCACCGCAAATGACATCTCATTTGCCAGCGGCGTATCAATGAAATTGGATTGCTGTAGTGGCTGGCTCACGGTGGGCACCGGTAGTAAACGTACCTGGCCGGCAGCGGAAATATCCACCACATAAGGCAGGCCGTAACTGGTAACCACATCCAGCGTATGCGAACAGGGCCGGCGCAGGGTTTGGCGGGACGACAAAATGCCGTTGTTTAGCCGGGCCAGCGACACACTGCACCCCGGCCCGGCTATAACCGCCGCCTGACCGTTGGCCGTATCGCCCACGTATAAAAATTCGCCGCCATTGAGTACCGGTGTTTCCTGACGCGGTTTTACGCCCGGGGAGGCTGCAATGTTCATAGCCTGAGAAAACAGGTGCCAGATGATCATCACCATGGTCAGTAACACGATGTAGCCGAACACCGAGATCACCGATCGGGCAATTCGATCGCGACGTAAGCGTTTTTTCAGGAATGATACCTGTTGAGATGCTACATTCATGTATAGAACAACGATTTGCGTGAAATTGCACTGCCCAGCAGTGTAAGTTGTGATATTTTAAGATCAAGTGAAACTTAAAGGAAGCTGCGAATAAGCGGGATGTGTCGCCAGTAAGCCGTTGCGGTTAACCATAATAAAGCTGTTCACCAGCATGCCGCAAACATCAGGCAACAAATATATTCATCACGCAAACTCACAGTGATGCAATTCGGTACCGTTAGTGCCTGCGCGATGCAGTTAGATCGCGACTCAGGACGCAATAAAGGAGTAAGAGGATGAAGCCTGTCATCTTCACGATCATTGGTAAAGACAAACCCGGCCTGGTTGATGCAGTGGCCAAAAAAGTATACGAGTACGGCGGCAACTGGCAGGGCAGCAGTTTTGCCCACATGGCCGGGCAGTTTGCGGGCTTTGTGGAAGTACTGGTGCCTGCCGATAAGCATCATGAGCTCATTGCTGCACTCAACAGCCTGGACGGCCTTCAGGTGCACTCGCAGTCGGTGACTGAGTCCGTTCTGTCGGATGCCGATGAGCTGACCATTGAAGTCATGGGTAACGATCGCCCGGGGATCGTGCAGGAACTCACCAATGTACTCAACCGCTTTGAGCTCAACATTATTAATTTTAACTCTACCTGCGAAAGCGCTCCTAACTGGGGAAGCGAGATGTTTAAAGCTCGTGTGCGGGTAGCCATTCCGGCCGACGTCGATCGCGACGACGTAAAAGAAGCGCTGGAAGCAGTAGCCAACGATCTGGTTGTTGATATTACTACCACTGTGTAATTTTCCTGCGGCCAATTAATGGCGAATTTTCGCCGGGCCGTCAACTGCCTGTCACACTTTGCTGGCAGGCTATAGCCTATTTTTTTGATTGCAGAAATAGTGATTTATCAATATGGAATCCACTGATTTATATTACCCCAAGGAACTGAGCTGGCTGGCGTTTAACGAACGCGTGCTGCAAGAGGCTGCCGACAGAAATAACCCGGCCGTTGAACGGATCCGCTTTTTGGGGATTTACTCGAATAACCTGGATGAATTTTTTCGGGTACGGGTAGCAGACGTAAAACGTCAGATTCTGATTGCTCATAATGCCGGAAACGATGAGGAAGCCGAGCTCCAGCGCCGGTTATTGGTTCAGATCCAACGTAAGGTGGTGGAGCTGTCGAAAAAATTCGACACGATCCACAAAGATGTGGTGAAAAACCTCGCCCGCTACAATATTTATATTTTACCCAAAAATCAGCTCGATGATTATCAGCGTGACTGGGTGCGTAACTACTTTATTAATAAAGTGCTGCGCCACATTGCACCCATTCTTATCGATAAGAAAACCGACCTGCTGAGCCGCTTAAACGGCACCGCGGTATACTTGTACGTGGCATTACGCCGCGAAGGCAAAAACCCGCGCTTTGCCGCGGTACAGGTACCCACCGGTGAAATCTCGCGTTTTCATTTAATACCACCGCAAAAAAGCCGTAAAAACAAACATATCATCATGCTCGACGACATGATCCAACTGTGTATGGAAGACATCTTCCGCGGCTTTGTGAAGTTTGACACCCTGGAGTCTTACTCATTTAAAATGACCCGCGACTCGGAATACTCCATCAACGATGAAATTGATGAAAGTTATGTAGAGAAAATGTCAGAAAGTATGAAGCAGCGCCTGATTGCTGAGCCAGTGCGGGTGATCCATGACCAGGATATGCCAGCCGACATGGTAGAAGACCTGCAAAAGCGCTTAAAGGTAACCAAACTCGATACCCTGCATTCTGCCGGCCATTACCGTAATTTTAAGGATTTTATCGGCTTCCCTAATGTGGGCCGTGAGTATCTCGAGAACAGCAAACTTCCAGCAATCGATACCAAGGACTTTTCCGGTTTCAATACCGTATTTGATGCCATCACAACGCACGACATTCTGCTGTATTATCCGTATCATCGCTTCCTGCACTTTACCGAGTTTGTGCGCCAGGCGGCCTTCGACCCCAGTGTAAAATCGATTCGACTGAACATTTACCGGGTAGCCAGCCACTCACGGATTGTCAGCTCATTGATAGATGCGGTAGATAATGGCAAGAAAGTCACTGTGGTAGTAGAGCTGCGGGCCCGTTTTGACGAAGAGGCCAATATCGAATGGTCAAAACGCATGACCGATGCCGGTATTCGAGTGGTGCTGGGGATCCCATCACTTAAAATTCACTCCAAACTGTGTATCGTATCGCGCGAGGAGCGCGGTAAATTAATGCACTATGCGCATTTTGGTACCGGTAACTTTAACGAGAAAACCGCCAAAATTTATACTGATTACAGTCTGTTTACCAAGAATCAGGAAATGGCCGAAGAGGCCAACTCCGTTTTCGAATTAATTTCCTACCCGTACCGCCGGTTTAAATTCCAGCATTTACAAATTTCACCGCTCAATGCACGTACTAAAATCCAGTCGCTGATCCGGCAGGAAATTCAGTTCTTAAAAGAAGGCCACGAGGCACAAATTACTTTTAAGATTAATAACCTGGTAGACAAAGAGCTGATTGACGACTTATACCGTGCCAGTCAGGCAGGCGTTAAGATCCGCGGTATTGTACGCGGCATGTGTGGTTTACGACCGGGTATTAAAGGACTTAGTGAAAACATTGAGCTGATCTCCATTGTCGATCGCTTCCTGGAGCATCCCAGGGTGATGATCTTTAACGGCGGCGGTAACCGCAAGGTGTATATTTCGTCGGCCGACTGGATGACCCGCAACATGGACAACCGCATTGAAGTGGGCGCGCCCATCTACGATGAAGTCCTGCAACAGCGGATCGTCGATATCATGGAAATTCAGTTCAGAGACACGCTGAAGGCACGTCAGATCGACAAAGACCAGTTGAACCAGTATGTTAAAAGGGGTAACCGCAAGAAATTGCGTTCACAGGAAGAAATCTACACTTATTTAAAACAGCTTGAGCAAAAATAAATGACGCCTACTCCCGCCTCTTTCGACAGCGTAGACAGTCGTGATGCCAGCAAGGTTGCCGCGCTGGATATCGGTTCTAACAGCTTTCACCTGGTAGTTGCCCGCATTGTGGCGGGCTCGGTGCAAATTCTGCACCGGGTAAAACAAAAGGTGCGCTTAGCCGAAGGACTCGATAGCAATAATGTGCTGTCTGAAGAGGCCATGGAGCGAGGTCTGGCTACGCTAAGAGTGATAGCCGATAGCCTAAAAGGTTTTGAACCTGACTCTGTAAAGATAGTGGCCACTTACACACTAAGAAAAGCGGTAAACGCCAACGTGTTTATAAAGCGGGCTCTGGAGATCCTCCCCTACCCCATTGAAGTGATTTCCGGGCCGGAAGAAGCCCGTTTAATCTACTCAGGCGTAGCCCATACCAATCACGACAACGGTAAGCGTCTGGTGGTGGATATTGGCGGTGGCTCAACCGAATTTATTATTGGCGAGGGGTTAACCCCCAAACTGTGCCGCAGCCTGCAAATGGGCTGCGTAAGTTTTACCCAGCGCTTTTTTGCCAACGGCGAATTAAAAGCCAAACAGTTTGAGCGTGCTATCACCGCTGCCGAGCAGGAAATGGAGCCCATTGAGGAGCGTTATCGCCGCATGGGTTGGCAGCGTTGTATCGGCACCTCCGGCACTATAAAAACGTTGTGTAATCTGGTAGTTCACCAGGGCCAGAAAGAACCCACCGATGAAGCAGAAGTAACGCTCAAAGGCCTAAAGCAGATCATGAAGCAATTCATCGAGGCCGGCCATATTGATAACCTTACCGACCCTGCCATCAGCGAGGACCGCCGCGCGGTGATCCCGGCCGGGTTATGTGTGCTGATTGGCCTGTTTAAAGCGCTGAAAATAGAATCGCTGCATTATTCTCCGGCGGCTCTGCGCGAAGGCGTGTTGTATCAGATGGAAGATGAACTGCATAACACGGATATTCGTGGCCGTACGGCCTCAAGTCTTGCCACCCGCTATGATGTAGATACCAATCAGGCCAACATGGTATTAACCACCACTAAAACCCTGTATGACGCTTGTCAGAAAAACTGGAAACTGCGCCACAGTGATTACCGTGCAATAGTGAGCTGGGCCGCGCTGCTGCACGAAGTGGGCTTACAAATTAATACCCGCGGCGTACAGCGTCACTCTGCCTACATTTTACAAAATGTGGATATGCCCGGCTTTAATCAGGCTCAACAGGAATTACTGGCTAACCTGGTACGTTTTCACCGTAAAAAAATCCGCGTGCAGGACATACCCGCTTTTACACAGTACAGTAAGGAAGATATCTACAAACTCATCGCCCTGCTGCGCCTTGCTGTTTTGCTGAATATTAAACGTCAGGAGGGTTTTTTACCTGAGTTTGAAATTATCGCCGAAAAGCACAGCATTACCCTGACCTTTCCGGCAGGCTGGTTAAACTCTAAGCCCATTATGACAGCCGATCTGGAACGGGAAATAAACTACCTGCAGGCGGTAGATATTAAGCTGGCAGTTAGCTAACCCGCCCTCTACACCATAATAACTTTATTACGGCCATTGGCTTTAGCGTCGAAGAGTGCCTGGTCGGCACTTTTTACCGTGGTAAACAGGTCGGCTCCGGGCGGCATCTGCATAACACCAAAGGATGCCGTAAGCGAAATATTAATCCCCCGAGCTGAGATAGTGCTCTCTGCAATGGTTTTACGTAACCGCTCGGCCATTTGACGAGCCTTATCGCCGTCATACTGCGGAGAAAGAATTAAAAACTCCTCACCGCCCATGCGGATCAGGGTATCTTCCTGGCGCAGCTGTGACTGGATAATTTGGCAAAATCGTTTCAGCGCTATGTCGCCGATTACATGACCATGCTCATCATTAATCTTTTTGAAGTAATCGATATCACAGGCTACCAGCGAAAGTGTTTCCTGATTACGTTTAGCATGAGCACTTAACTTAGGGGCAATTTCATAAAAAAAGTGCCGGTTTTTAGCACCGGTAAGAGGGTCGGTATGTACCTGAGAACGCAACTTAAGCAATAGTGACTGTAGAATATTCACCGCAAAGGCCAACATAAAGATAAGCATAATCACCAGCATAAATGCCGATGTAGCGGCAAGATGATAATGAGTGTCTGCGGGAGCAATTGTCAGGTAGGCGGGAACACCAAACAACACCAGCGCAATGACCAGTGCCAACACACCAAATAATAAATGACTGCCAATACTTTCTGCACTGAAGTGCTGTTTTACGCAACGTAGTGCCTGCCACACAGGAAAGGCCACACTGCTAAGTGCCAGACTATGCGCGATCCAACCTGGTGCTTTGTTTGCAACCAGTACCGAAGTGATTGTGAAGATCCCGATAACGTGGATGACGGCGGCCATTTTCTTGCGCTGTGACACCTGTGTACCATAGCGCTTGAGCACCGACATCAACAACATATAGGCGCCGGTTATAGCTGACGCATATACGCCCGGCAGGCCAATCTGATTATAACCAATATGTGCAAGAGCCTGGCAAAATACCACCAGCCAGGATGCCACTAAAAACCAACGGGCATAGCTGGCCGATTTGGCTTTGAGTTCATGGCGCGGTTTTGGAAGAGCAAAAGTAAAGCTAATCCCTATCATTGCCACGATAGCGAGAACGCCTACCTGAATATACATATGCGCGTCCTGCATCAGGCTAAATATCCTTGTTTAAATGGACCATACACGGTTATCAACATTGATAGTGATGTAAAAATTAAGTTACAAAATATAGACTAATATCTGTACGATAGCCATAGCTTATTTAGATATGGTTACTCTAATCTTATACTTTGGTGTAATGAATTAGGTACATAAATAGAGCAATTGTTGGCTTTTTTATACTGTCATACCGGCCTCCGAGCCGGTTTCTTCCGATAAGGCTGACTACCAAAACACTTCTATTGAATGAGTAAAACTGTTCAGGAGGTCCCGGATATTTTCTCCGAAAATTCCGATGTATGGACTCCTCCCCCCGAAGGAGGTAGGTTATTTCTTGCACAAATAAACAGGAGTCCATACATGTATCAAGATAACGTAATTGCCCTGGATTTAGCAAAGAATGTTATTCAGGTTTGTATTTTAGATAAGCA
>JAYZXK010000326.1:0-7009 GCA_036141415.1 Pseudomonadota bacterium | reverse complement strand
CTACGGTTTCACCGCGATACGAGTCCACCAGATAAGCAATTTGCTGAAAGGTAAAAAACGAAATGGCCAGAGGCAACATCACATTGGGCAGCGGCAAAGGGGAATCCAGTAGTAAGTTGACATTCTCCAGTACAAAATCGGTATATTTAAAGTAACCCAGCGATAATAAGTTGAGAAAAACGCCGATATACAAGGTTATTTTTTCCCGCTTTTTACTGAGGCGTTTGCCCAACTGGTAATTAAGTACCATGGATACCAGAATAATCGCCAGATAGGCCGGGTTCCACCAGCCGTAGAAAAACAACGAGGCAAGCACCAGCACACAAACCACAGCTTGAAACGAGGAGTAGCGCCCAAACAACCACACCAGTAATATGGTCAGCGGCAAAAACGCAAAGATAAATTCGTAGGAGTTAAACAGCATGCAATATCGCTTTCTATTCTGTTTTTATAGGGTTACTGTTTTGTTACGACATTACCCCAACTGGAAACGGAGTTGAAGCCTTAATTGCATACTTTGCCTACACTCTCCCCTTTTAAGCGATTGGCTTATTCACCAAAGGTTTACTCGCACCGCTAAGGACGTACTTTAACCATGTTTTCTTTACCATCACTTCAAACAGGACAAAGGCGATAGCCAGGGTAATAACCGTAATACTGATTAACTTAATTAACCAGTGCAGCGGCATTTCAGCAAAAGTCACCTGCAACCACACAACCAATGGCAAATGAATCAGATACAGCCAGTAGGCTCGAGCCGACAGATAACGAATGGTCGCATTTGGCTGACTGAATAACCGCTTACAAACGGTCATTGATACTGCCACCAACAGCCACATCATGCTGGCATAACACACTACAAACCCGGCTTTGAAGTAAAGGTAAAACTCATGCCCGGGATGCATCTCGTAAGCAGATAGGTAAATCGCTCCCAATACGGCAATTCCCAGCCAGGCAAGCCGAAACCAGTTAAAGAGCATGAAGTCTGCCAGTAAAAACTGGTGTTGGTACAAGCCCCATCCCAGCAGGAAAAAACCACCATAAATTAGCAACAATGGGATATGAGGCCACAGCGATTTATCCGGTGTATCGAGCCCCCAGTGCTCCATCCACCACAGGCAGCAAGCCACCAACACACATCGCAGAATCAGCCCTAAACGGCTAACACTTAGCCAGGCCAGAACATGCCTGCCCACAACGGCCAGTGATTGCGAAGTCGCAGGCACTCGCTCAAGCACTGTTATCATCAGCACAGCGATGGCGGTAAACAGTATCAGGTAGTAAAGAAACCACAAGTGAGTACCGGTAAACATTCCGGCAGGCAGCTCCGTCAGACTTTGCAGGCCCTGCCACAAGCCGTCTGGTATATCGGCTTCACCACGCATACTCGCACCGCCCATTACCCAGCCTGAGACCAATAACGGCCGAAGCAGAAACCAACCGGCGATAAAAGGTATGCCCAAGCGTGCCGCGCGTGAAGTCACTAACGCTTTCACACCATATTTTTGCAGTGACATGCAGGTAAAAAACCCCGCAATCAGAAAAAATAGCGGCATCCGAAATGAGTGACTCACCAGGCTAAAAATACTGATTGCCGGGCTGGTATTAATATCCATTACGGCCCAACCAATAAAAACCGGCATAAACGATAATCCGGCGTGAAACACCACGCCAAGTATCAAAGCAAAAGCACGTAGTGCATCGAGATACTCGATGCGTTCGGTAGACATGGTCATGTGGTATTACCTGCGCTTGAGGTTAGTAAAAGCCGATTTCGTCTATAACAAAATCATAAGCCGAGTGCTGCATAGCAAAAGCCACTATACTCAGGCTATTCAGCGTACTGGTATCCAATGTGGTCTGTTCTGACCAGGCCCGTTTTAAACTGGTAAACGGAAGCTTAATTTCATGAAACTTACCGTCGGCCTTAATCAATACCTGCGCTGCATGATAGTCAAAATTCGTTACCTCACTGCTGTTTGCCGAGACTGACATCAGGCCCTGATTAATTTTAACCTTCAAGCGGATCCCCTGATATCCGGAGGCGTCCATAGGCTTTCCCTGAGCATCAAGCAGCAGAATCGAACTGGCCCAGGCGGGCTGGCCACGAGGAGGGATGAGATTGCCAGTGAGATGCATTTTACCGCCCTGGACAGTCACTTCACTTTCACTGCTGCCACCGGCCACCGAATCATTCATAAACTGGCGTTGCACACCCAGGCTGTTTTGAGTCTGATGGCTAAAGTTATCCACCAGCTCCGGTAAATTGTTTGCATAGGCGCAAACCGGAAGCAGCATCGCTGCAATGGCAAATAATCCAAACAGCTGGCGCATTGTCTGATTAAGCATATTCATAATAGGTGTTCTCCGTTTTAACCGTTAAAGTAGTTTTTCCCCGGCAGCTAAGGAAGCGCGGCGGGATTTAACGGATAAGAGCCAGGCAGCATGAGAAAGGTGACAAAAAAAGATGAAAAAATTTTTTTTAGTATGCCTGTCACCTTTTATTCCCAGGCAGGCACATACACCCAAAGTAGCCAGAAATAGACAGCATGAATTTATTTAACAAGCGCTCCTCAGTTGCCGGGCAAGGCGATGCCACACTGGTTATGCTTTCGCTCGGTGGTAACCGGCAAGCCTATGGCGAGATTGTAAGTCGCTACCAGACCCTGCTTTGTTCGCTGGCTTATTCGTCTACCGGCGATCTCAGGCACAGCGAAGATATTGCCCAGGAGGCTTTCGTTGAGGGCTGGCGTAAACTGGATACCCTGCACGATCCGGAAAAACTCAAGTCGTGGCTTTGTGGCATTTTGCGTCTTAAGGTCAGCCGGCATTATCGAAAAACAGCGAAGGAAACCCGGCATCAGGACATCCTGTTAAGCGCAGAACAAGACATTGCTGACGAGGCGGCTTTAGAACAAACCGCGATCAGTGAACAACAGCAGGCTTTGTTATGGCAGGTACTTGATCAAATGGAGCCGCTTTATCGTGAACCGATGATATTGTTTTACCGTGAAGAGCAATCTGTGCAACGGGTCGCGGAGGAACTGGAACTTAGCCAGGATGCCGTAAAACAGCGTATCTCGCGAGGCCGAAAACTGCTAAAAGAGGCCATGGCGGTCTTTGTTGAGGATACGCTTAAACACAGTAAGCCAGGCGCTGCGTTTACCGTAGCGGTTATGACCATGATCAGTGGTATATCACCACCGGCGAAAGCAGCCCTTTTAGGTGGTGGTGCCTTAAAGGGCGGTTCGCTGTTTAAGTTTGCCACACTCGCTGCTCTGTTAGCCTCGGTCTCCGGGCTGATTGGTTCTTGGTTCAGCCTCAAAGCCAGCCTGGCGCAATCACGCACCAAGCGTGAACGGCATCTGGTGAAAAAATCGGTTACCTTGTTTTTCGTATTCGCAGCTCTTTATATTGCCGGCATGGTAGGACTAAAGGCGCTTTGCTACGTAATCCCACAACACTCTGTTACTCTGAGCCTGCTTTCACAAACCGTTGTTGCCGGGTTAGTGATCAGCTACGTGATTCTGGTAAAGAAAATGTTCGGCGCCATGAAAGATCTTCGCGCCCTCGAACGAATAACACAGCCCGAGGCTTTTATGGCCAGTGCCCACCGGGCTGGCGCCAAACAACGGGAATATATCTGCGCCTTCAGGCTGCTGGGCGTACCACTTTGTCATTTTCAGTTTGGCATGCCTGAACATACCGACACGCCAGCCTATGGTTGGATTGCCGCGGGTACCCACGCCAGAGGCCTGCTATTTGCCTGGGGTGGCGTGGCGGTGGCGCCGGTGAGTGTAGGCATCATTTCCATTGGTATTATCACCATTGGAGGCGTTGGTGTTGGCGTTATTGGTACCGGCACGGTTGCCTTTGGCTTACTGGCATTTGGTGCCTCAGCGGTTGGCTATCAGGCATTTGCTTCGTTGTCGGCAGTGGGCTGGCAAAGTGCCATTAGCGGTGGGATCTCAATGGCACGAGAAGCGGCGATCGGGGCGGTAGCTATAGCAAAGCACGAAAACAATGAGATTGCTGGGGACATTGCCAGGCTCTCTGAATTCCAGTGGCTCTCAACATGGGTTCTCATGGCCATTGCGCTATTGGTGATTGTTCCGGCCATCTGGCATGCCCGCGCCGTCACCCAACGAATGAAAGCGGATTAAATATGAGCGCCCATGTAGTGGGCGTTTTTATTCTTATACATGTGCGCATCCGCTTTATCCAGCAAGTCATTAAGGGTGTGCGCACAGTCGGGATAAACCGCCCAGCCAATACTCGCACTAAGGTTAAGTGAACTACCTTCAAATTCAAAATCGGGTTCCAGAGAACGCTCAAATCGCCGGTGAATACTTGTGACTGCATCTTCATGCTGGATATTGCTCATCAGCACACCAAATTCATCACCACCAATACGGGCCACTTTATCCGTTGGCCGAAAAGCTTTTAATAACCGCCTGGCCAGTTCACTGAGCATACTGTCTCCCGCCCGGTGACCCAGTTCGTCATTAACCGCTTTTAGACCGTTCATATCGATAATAAAAACGCCAAACTTCCGTTCCGGATAAGACTCACACAAAGAGTATTCACGATTTAGTTGCTCCATAAAAGCCGAGCGATTTAACAGGTTAGTCATTGAATCGTGCGTGGCCTGATAAACCAGATTGTCGGCAACAAAGCGGTGGCAGTAATAGAGCGTGGCGGCCAGTTGTTCTGACACAAGTTTTAAAGCAGCGGTATCCCGCGATGTAAAGTGATGTTTCCTATGAGAAAAGACCTTGAGCACACCAACCGTATGGTCGTGATGATGGAGGGGGATCAACAGCATTGACGCAACACCGATTTCGGCACAGGCCGCCTGATTGGCCCGGCGGTTTACGGTAACATCATTACACAGCTGAACCTTACCGGTTTGCAAACAAAATCCGGACAAACTGTTATCGATCGGAATACTTTTCCCTAAGAAAGGTTCGGCCACCCCGGATGTCGCCCGGTAAACCATATCATTGCCTTCTTTAAATTCGATTGCCGCCCCATCGCATTGCACCAGCACCAGGCAGTGCTTAACAATAATTTGCATCACTGATGTCAGATCCATGCCCACTTTGGCAATGGAGGTTTGCATATCAACAATCGTTGTCAGTTTCTGACACCGGTCCCGCCAGCTGTCTGCAATATTTTCGATTTCGGCTAAAGTCATTCGCCCTCCTGCGTGTGATATTGGAAACCGCGAACATGCCTCTGCTCCCTCAGAAAACACTACCACTTGTTTATACAACCACTACGCAGATGCCTTTAATTTATCCGCCTGGCGAAAAAATTACCAGTTTGACGCCTCACTGAAATTCTCATAATGTGCTTATTATGTAACTTAAAAGCAACAAGTCTCATGCCCAAGTCCATTTCACTGTTATTTACCATGACCTTGTTTTCCATGAGTTTTGAAGGGGTTGCCCAGTCTCCGGAAACGCCTGTTACGGCGCTGTTTAACGCCATGCGCGCGCATGACGGCGAGCAACTGGCAGCGCAGTTCACCAACGGCGCGCTGCTGCAACGTGCAGAACCAGGCGGTAACATAAAAAGTAACGATATCAGCCAGTTTGCCGGGTTTGTTAGTCAGACCGACAAGTACCTGGATGAAAAGCTGTTAGCGGTTACCGTACAACAAAGCGATAATCTGGCTGCTGTATGGACGCCCTATGTGTTTTATCTGGATGGTGAGCTAAGTCATTGCGGGGTAAATAGCTTCCAGCTCGTCAAAGTGGGCCCGAGCTGGAAAATTCAGTATTTAATAGACAACATGCATAGCGGCGACTGTGCGTTATTTATTAAACGATATAATGCGGATGAATAGCTGCGGCCTGGCTGTTGCCGCAGCAGGTATCACTACCAATGGTTAATCATCGCGGGTGAGGACTTCTAATAACTCAATTTCGAAGGTTAAATCACTGTTCGGCGGAATAATTTCGCCAATCTGGCGCTCCCCGTAGGCCAGTTCTGACGGTACCCAAAGCTTTCGCTTGCCGCCAACCTTCATCCCCTGTAAACCAATAAACCAGCCCTGGACGACCTTGTTTTTTGATAGCACGGTCTGAAACGGACGGCCCTTTTTATGCGACGAGTCAAACTCACTGCCACTGGCCAGCCAGCCCCGATAATGAGCTGTAATTAATGCCCCCTTTTCCGCGGCTTTGCCTTCACCAACCACAAGGTCTTCAATCTTCACTTCACGAGTCATGTTCAGCCAGGCCTAGTGTTTGTCGGCGCGGCTTTGAAATTTGCGCTCTTCGGTATTGATTTTTATCCATTCACCAGTGCTGATGTATTCCGGCACCTGCACAACCAGCCCGGTGGATAACGTGGCCGGTTTGGTACGGGAAGTGGCTGAAGCCCCTTTAATTGACGGATCGGTTTCGGTGACTTCCAGTTCAACACTCATCGGTAAATCGAGAGCTACCGGCACGTCGCTAACGATAACAACTAGCAGGCCATCGGTATCTTCGTTGATAAACAAGACCTCGTCAGCAATACTTTCTTTATTAAGGTGGTACGGCGTGTAGTCTTCCTTATCCAGAAACACATATTCGTCACCGTCAATATAAGAAAACATAGCCGGCCGGCGAACCAAATCAGCCATTTCGAGCATGTCAGAATCTTTGAAGGTTTCATCGAACTTAGCACCACTCACCACGTCGTACATACGCATTCGATAGATACTGCCACCTGCTCGTCCCTGGGGCACAGAACGGTCAATGTCCCGCACAATACAGGTTTTTCCGTTAAACAGGATGGTGTTATTTTTTTTAATTTCACTTGCCTTTGGCATGATCACTTCCGCTCTTAATGGCCTGCCTGCTGGCATATGCCGGATTAGAAAACCTTATTTTCCGCGATTTTTGCTCCGGGGGAAAGTCTTAACCGGCGGAAAACCTGTCGGCTCCGTTTTTGTTACGTAGCAAAAGACCGGCTGTAATAACAAAGCTAAGCAGAATTTTACTTCTGCACGAAATGT
>JAYZXK010000325.1:0-21070 GCA_036141415.1 Pseudomonadota bacterium | reverse complement strand
CTACCGTGATGACTACCTGCTGATTGAAACCAGCGACCTGATCGCTCAGGATGCTTACGGTATGGTGAATGTCAGCGTGAACTGGGAAAGCATTGAAGGTGACTGGTACGGCGGTATTCATGCGAAAAACCTCACCGATGAAGAATATCTGGTGGGCGGCTATGATTACGTTGAACGTAACGAAGACGGTAGCTATGGTCCTGGTACAGGGGGCGATACAACGCTTATCGGCTACTACGGTGACCCGATGACTATCCAGTTAACGGTTGGGGATCGCTTCTAATCTGGCAGAGCCCGATTAACAAAAATATGGAACCGGCCAGCTTTTGCTGGCCGTTTTGTTCTTAACATTATGATTCTGCGGTATACTTTATGAATAACGCTATGTTGAGTCAGGTAGAAGTTTTGGATACGCGTATTTTAATTGCTGATGACCATCCCTTATTTCGCGCTGCCATGCGTCAGGCGATGGTGGATATCGTGGGTGACAACATCACCGAAGTGGCATCATTTTCTGAAGCTTACAGCGCAATAGAGGCCGATGACTCACTGGAGTTGGTGTTTCTCGACTTAAATATGCCAGGCAACGAAGGCCTTACCGGTTTAACTACACTGCGCACTCAGTTTCCGGGCGTGCTGGTGGTTATAGTGTCGGCAGAAGAAGACCCGGTATTAATTCGCAAGGCTATTGATTTAGGCGCCAGTGGCTATATTCCGAAGTCCACCCCGCTGGCTGAAATTGCCGAAGCGGTTAACCATGTGCTCGATGGCGAGCAATGGCTACCGGAGAACATCAACGAAGCCATTGAAGCGCTGGAGAATCAGCAGGATAAAGCGTTTGCAGATAAACTGGCGCAATTAACGCCCCATCAGTTTAAGGTACTGCGGATGATGGCCGATGGGTTGTTAAACAAACAAATTGCCTATGAGCTGGAAATTTCTGAATCCACGGTTAAGCAGCATGCGTCGGCTGTGTTGCGTAAGCTTGAGGTGATCAACCGCACTCAGGCAGGGGTGTTGTTTAAACAAATGATGAACATGGAAGAATGAAGCCGGGTGTCACCGGCCGCCAACAGTTGCACGGCCAGTGACGGGGCACCCGATTACTGATTATCCAGCACTAGTACGCCGGCACCAGTATTGGAAATAGGCGCATGGTAATGTTTGTGCAACACCGCAGCGTCGTCTTTCAGCGCACCGCGCATCACCAGCCACATAATGGTTTCGATTCCTTCACTGCCAGCACGGCGAATTATTTCGGCATTACTGAACTGAGTCATCCACTCAGGCTCAGTGGCAATCTTATCCATGCATTCCAAATCGAATTCAACGTCGATAATCCCGGCACGCTCGCCCTGTAACTGATGGGACATGCCGCCAGTACCCAGAATAACTACCCGGGTATCTTCCGGATAAGACTCAAGGGCTTTGCCCAGCGCCCGGCCCAACTTTAAACATCGTGCTGCCGAGGGCACCGGATGCTGTACCGTATTCACTGCCAGCGGAATGGCTTTTACCGGCCAGTCTACGTGATCGCCGAACAACGCCCGGATAGGATTAACAAAACCGTGATCGACTTTCATTTCCTGGCAGGTACAAATGTCAAATTCCTGTTCAACCAGTGATTGCGCGATATGCCAGGACAGTTTCGCATCGCCGGTAAACGGTGCCGTTGGTTTTAATCCCCAACCTTCGTCGGCGTTCTCGTAGATGTCGGCACAACCTAAGGCAAAGGTTGGCATCTTATCTAAAAAGAAATTGAGGCCATGGTCGTTATAAACCACGATAACCAAATCAGGCTTAACTTCTTTTAACCAGTCTTTGGCTGGTTCATAGCCGTCGAAAAAACGTTTCCAGTAAGGCTCCTGAGTGAGCCCCTGTGAAATTGCATTGCCCACCGCGGGAATGTGTGAGCTGGTGATCCCGCCAATAATTTTAGCCATTCCAGTAGTCTCCTCGTTTCGCCAGTATGTCACTCAGCCCGTTGCCTTTATCGAGCAGACGTTGCTGGAATTCTTCGGTACTAATGCCCTGAAAGGCGGCGCCGGCGTCCTGCACCGACACGCCTCGGGGAATACACATTTTGGCCAGGAAATAGATATTGGCACCCAGGCGCAACAGGCCCAGAAAATCCTGCGTCAGTACGGCTTCTTTGTATTCGCCGGTGACGCCCATTTTGTCGCAATAGGCCGCCGGGTCGGCGTCAAATTCTGCCCGACAGGCTTCATCGTTAAAGGTATACAGCAATTTGTTGATTGCATAAGCGGGATGCGCCCGCTGACCATCGAACACGTAAGTGCCGGGAATGTCATCGTAGTCCTGTTTTTGCCAGTTCATATGAGCCCCTGATTAAGTTGATAATTGTATTTTATGTAGATATTCTGGCTTTACAAGGGTTAAATTAGTTATTTTATGGTTAATTTTGTAGATTGTAATAAAAATGTTGGGTAATCTGGAGTTTGTTGATCTTTACGGGGAAAAAGGCAGCTTCTGGCATCAGACCTTTTTATATTGTGAGCCGCTTACGCAGCGTAGCGAGCAACACGAATGGAAAATTCATCCCCATCGTCACCAGCACATCACGCAAATCTTTGTGCTCACTGAGGGCGGTGTGGATGTACAGTTTGATGACGAACATCACCGGATTACGGCGCCGGCATTGTTGTATATTCCGGATGGCGTAATGCATGGTTTTGACTGGCAGTCGCATTCTCAGGGCACGGTATTATCAGTAGCTTCGCCCATGCTGCGTCAGGTAGAGCAAAATATCGGAGAATCAGTCGAAGCGCTGGCTGGTGCCTTTGTGCTGGCCGTTAAAGATATCTATCTTTGTCCGTTACAGGCCATTTGCGGCGCAATACAGCAGGAAGCCAATGCCTCCTCGATGCATCAGGGGAGCATGCTTCAGGCCTTATTGCAGCAATTGCTCATTTTAATGCACCGTATGCAACCTGCCCGCACTGAAGAAGGGAGTCTGAGTAAACCGGAACGCAAACTAAGACAGTTTCAACACCTTATCCGCCTGCATTTCACTACTCAGCACAAAGTGGCCTGGTATGCCGCAAAAATTGGTGTAAGCCAGGCCCATCTCAACCAAATATGCCAACAGTATTTTCAGTCTAATGCGCTGGCGATGATCCATAATGTACTCATCAGCGAGGCAAAACGTTATCTGATTTTCAGCGATACGGCGGTAGCCGGCATTGCAGAGCGACTGGGATTTAACGAACCGGGTTATTTCAATAAGTTCTTTAAGCGGCATACGGAGCTAAGCCCCGCAGCCTATCGTCGCCAGAGTCAGGGTTAGAGATCCAGAATGAGGCGCGGCGTTTTAGCCCGGGAGCAGCACACGGCAACCCGGTCCATTTGTGCCTTTTCCTTATCGTTCAGAAACACGTCTTTGTGATCGGCCTCGCCACCGAGTAGCGGGGTGATACAGGTGCCACAAACCCCTTCTTCACAAGAGACAGGCACAAAGAAGCCGTTGTCTTCGAGTGCTTCCAACATGGACTCATCCTTAGCAACACTAACTATCTGCCCGGTGCTGGCAATTTCCAGTTCAAAGCTGCCGTCATTGGAATGATCAATGGGCTCTGCGGTAAAGAATTCACGATGTAATCGTGCAGAGTCGATACCTTGCCGGGCCGACAGACTAAGAAAGTCGTTAATAAAACCATTCGGGCCGCAAACAAAAATATCGCTGTCGGCCGGGGCTGCTTTGAGCAGCGCATCAATATTCAGGCGGACCCCCTGAGTCGCTTTATCGTGAACATGAACGTTTGCCAGCAAAGTGTATTGGTCACTGAGCAAATTATCAGACCCGTTGGCGACAGCATAGTACAGGCTAAATGGTCTGTTGCCAGCCAGGCACGCTTCAATCATGGGGATAAACGGCGTGATCCCGATACCCGCAGCCAGAAACAGGCAGGGGTTTTCTCCTTCCGTCAGTGGAAAGTGATTACGCGGTTCACTGATGGTCAGTTCCGCACCGCATTGCAGTGACTCATGAATATAGCGGGAGCCGCCTTTACCCTGTTCTTCCAATTGCACGGCAATCTGATAATGCTGGGCATCGAGTGCACCACACAGAGAATACTGGCGAATCATATCTCCTGGCAAAAATACATCGATATGGGCGCCGGGTGCCCAATCTGGCAGCGGCTCACCGGTGCTTGAGGTCAGCGTGAGCTTGCAGACTCGAGGAGTAAGACTCTCTTTGCCCGAAACAATAACCTGTAACATATTATGACTCTCCGTTGCTTGCAGCAGATTTTTCTTTTTTCATGGTCCGCTCAATCAACCGTCGAGCCTGCACGCCTCCTGCATCAATATCGAGTTTGAGGATCTGACGGTCAGGAAAACGGTCAAGGTTTTGTTGCTGACGCTCAAGGATTTCAAGGTCTTCAGCAAATATTTTACCCTGGCCTTCCCGGATGGTAGCGGTTAATGCGTCATCATTCGCTTTGAAATTTCTTGCCATACCCCAGAAATACCACATTGTGCCGTCGGTCTCTGGTGTAATAAAGTCAACCACGACACTGTTAGCCTTCTGATCGGCGGGTGCGTCGTACCCGCCCTTACCGGCCAGAGCCACACCTACTTCAATCATAACGTGACTGGGTAAATCGAACCGACAGATCTGCCAGCGATCGACGGGTTGGTCGGTGGGTAGTCCGTTGGCACTGAGGCCATTTTGCCAGAATGGAGGCGGCAGGATATTTTCCATAAACCGGCTGGTGACCACCTGGCCATTTTCCATAGTGGTTTTTACCGGGGTTTCATCGATTTCTTTCTGGCCAATAGAGCTGGCATGCACATAGGTTTCGTGGGTCAGATCCATTAGGTTATCAATCATCAGGCGGTAATCGCATTTTATGTAGTAAATACCCCCACCATAAGCCCAATTTGGATCCAATGCCCAGTTGAGTTCAGGGATTAAACCTTCATCCGCCGCGTCTTTATCGCCCGGCCACACCCAGATAAAACCATAGCGCTCAACCACCGGTACCGGCTTAATACAAGGAAAGTTTTCAACCCGTTGGCTGGGCATACTGCGGGTTTTACCGTCAGCGCCCATCTGCAGGCCATGATAACCGCAAACCAGGTTGTCTCCTTCTACATAGCCCAGTGATAACGGGGCACCACGATGAGGGCAAAAATCTTCAACTGCCTGAATTTGTTGTTTGCTGTCGCGGAAAAAAGCAATCTGAATATTGCATACAGTACGGCCAAGTGGTTGGGTTGCGTTAATCTCGTCACTGGTGGCTGCGACGTACCAAGCATTGCGAATAAAATGACTCATAAGTAGCATTCCTTTTTCAAATAATCTTGTATATTGGATCCAATGTTAGCAATGTTAATAGAATGTTTCTAGCTTTTTGTAAATTTTGGATCCAAAAATGGACATTGTCAGACTAATGGGCCTTAATTTTTGCCCGTTTAATAATAATTGGATCCAATTAAGAATTTACTTAAGTGCTTGTTTACAACCTCGTTACTGCGCAAAATAGAAGGGGGGCCTGGTTAGACAAGATGAATAGCCGTTCAGGAAAATTGAAAATGAAGAAAGATAAACACGCCGTACTCAGCATATTACGGAATAAAATCCTCTCTGGCGCGCTGAATCAGGGCGATAGACTGGCTGAAATACCCACCGCAGATATGTTGGGGGTATCTCGAACACCGGTTCGCATTGCTTTTCGTGCCCTTGAACAGGAGGGGTTATTAACGAAGTTGCCCCGGCGTGGTTATCAGGTTAGGAAAGTGACTAACGAGGAAATTGCCGGTTCTGTAGAAGTGCGTGGCGTGCTGGAAGGCTTAGCGGTGCGACAGATCGTTGAGAAGGGGGGGGGCAGTGCAATTATTGCCGAGCTCAGATTGTGTCTGCATGAGGGTGACACCTTGTTTGCCGAGCGCACGTTTGATGAAGAAAAGATCCAGACCTATGTAGAGATAAACCGACGGTTCCACGAGTGCCTGGTAAAAGGCAGTCAGAACAATGCGATTGTGATGGCTTTGCAGATTAATGAGCACCTTCCTATGGCATCGGTAAATGCGCTGGTGTTTAACCCTGAGCAACCTGAGCGCGAATATGAACGGCTCTATTATGCTCATCAGCAACATCACGCCATCGTGCAGGCCATTGCTGCGGGGCAGGGAGCACGTGCTGAGGCTCTGATGAAAGAGCACGCACAGGCCGCCCTGAACAGTTATGAACAAATAGCTGCCAGTGGTCTGTCAAAAACTATCCGTACTGAATAATCAGCGTTAGCCACTGGTCAGTTTATGTTGTTTCAGCATACGTTTGAGTGCCGCGGGTTTTAACGGTTTGGGTAAATACAGCAATCCTGCCTCACGTGCTTCATCACGCACGCCATCATGGCGGTTAGCGGTATTAAGAATACCGGGTACCGAACGTTGCCAGTGTTTACGCAACTGACAGGCCACGTTGATGCCTGTCTCGCCGTGATCCAGATGATAATCAACCAACATCAGGTCGGGGATTGTTTCACAAGACAGGGCCTCGGCTACCGTTTTCGCAACCATCACCTTAGCGCCCCAGTCTGACAGCAATGCTTCCATCGCGGAGCTTATTTGCTCGTCATTTTCGATAATCAGAATGCACTGCTTATCGAGTAAATTTATCTGCTCCGACCGCTTATCAGGTGCGGTGTCCGGTTGGCGCTGTAAGGTTTCACGAGACCGCTCCACACGAATACTGAATGCGGTGCCTTTGTTTGGTTGTGAGGCAACACTCACCGGGTGAACCAGTAGCTGACTGATCCGCTCCACAATGGTCAGGCCCAGTCCGAGCCCCTGGTTATGCTGTTGATCAAGCTGATGAAATTCGTTAAAAATATCCTGTAACTGGTTTTCCGGAATGCCGGGGCCGGTATCCATTACCGCAATCTCGATAAAATTCCCCGCACGATGGCGAACCCCAATTAACACCCTGCCGCTTTGCGTGTAGCGCACCGCATTAGATAACAAATTCTGAATAATCCGGCGTAACAGCTTGGGATCAGAATAAACGTTGACACTGGTGGGAACATAGCTGAGTTGCAGCGACTTTTGTTCGCCAATGATGCTGAATTCGTTAACCAGACCGGCAAGCACATCATCAAGGGCAAAGTGGGTTTTCTGTACGGTCAGGCGGCCAGACTCCAGACGTGTCATATCCAGCAGGGACGTTAGCAAGGATTCTGCACTGTTAAGCGAATGTAGCAGGCCTTCACTCATCGTGTGTAACTCAGTACCAGAGGTTTTTTGCACCAGCATTGAGGCAAACAGCGTGGCGGCGTTAAACGGCTGCATCAGGTCATGCCCGGCGGCAGCCAAAAATTTTGTTTTACTTAAATTGGCCTGGTCGGCTTCCTGCTTGGCAACTTCAAGCTGTTTGGTGCGATGGGCCACGCGGGCTTCCAGTTCGGTTTTGACCTGTTCCAGTTGATCCTGAATTTTAATATAGGCAGTAATATCACTGTAAGTGGTGACATAGCCGCCGCCCGGTAAAGGGCTGCCGTTAAGTTCAATTACCCGGCCATCGGCCTGTTTACGCACATATTTATATTCGCTGCCCGCGGCCATGTATTGCACCCGCTTATCAATTTCTTCCTGCATATTGCCCACTTCGCCGAGCAGGCCGCGCCGTGCGTTGTATTGCAACAGGTCTTTAATCGGCATACCTACCTGAACCACACCTGCGGGGTAGTTAAACATATCCAGGTAACTGTCATTCCAGGCCAGCATGTTGAGGTTCTGGTCGAGCACCACTATGCCTTGTTGAATATGCTGTACCGACGACATCAGTACTTCATGATTAAACTGAAAGCTTTGTGAAGCTTCCTCCACCCAATGCACCAGGTTTGAGAAACCGCGCCCCTGCGAATCGGCTATAGCGGTTAACAGCAGCCGCGCACTGGGATGGCCAATTTGCCCGGCCATCAGTTTTTCCACCCGGGTTAATAGGCCCTGACTGGCATAGCCCTGGCGACTGTTACCAGTGTCGTTGCCGCTAAGTTGTCTGGCCAGCGTGGCGTGTGCACCGGGCTCCAGCACCCGCTCAGTTAACGATAATAAATCACTTACCGGGATGGCCAGTTCTGGTTCTTCTGCGCGACTAACAGGCAGTGGGGGGTCTGTTTCATTGTGGGCTTTTGCGGTTGGTAACAGCGCTGCAACCAACACATAAACCATGCAATTAATCACCAGACTCAGTACATAGCTGGTGGCCAGATCGTGATCGCTGGGAATGGGATTAAAATAATAGCTGGAGAGCAGGCTGGGGTAGAGCATCCATACCACCCAGCCAATAAAACCGGCCAGCATGCCACTGATAGCGGCGGTTTTACTGCGCTTTTGCCAGTACAGGCTAAACATCATGGCAGGCAGCATCTGCGATAGCAGCGCCATGGCAATGATACCGCTTTTCACTAGCGGTGCGCTTTGGCTGATATTTACGTGGTACCAGAAAGCCACAGACAACACCACCAGTACGGTGAGCCGGCGAATATTCAATAACTGGCTGGCCTCCATGGTATGCCGTGCCTGCTTTTTGAGTTTGAACTTAAACCACAGCGGCGTGATCAGGTTATTGGCAATCATAATCCCCAGCGCCAGTGTCGCCACAATGATCATGCTGGTGGTCGCCGACAATCCGCCCAAAAAGGCGATAACCGATACGGTGAGGTTTTGCTCATGCAGCGGGATCGCCAGTACCAGCGAGTCTGACTGAGCGGTAGTTGGGTCGAGCAGTACACTGCCTGCCAGCGCGATGGGTAGCAGGAAAATCGTCATGCCTAAAAGATACAGAGGAAACAGCCAGCGGGCTGTTTTTAACTCGCCGGTGCCATTATTCTCAACAAAGTTCATATGAAACTGGCGGGGCAACACGAACATGGCACAAATGCCAAGCAAAATATGACTAACATAAACTACCCAGCTTTTGTCAGCGTATAAAATGTCGCGCCCGGGCTGGTATTGAGCGGCCTGGGCAACCAGGTCGAATAATCCGTCGAACAAGCCGTAACACACATATATGCCTACCACAGACAAACCAACAAGCTTAATCATCGACTCAGCGGCGATAGTGACTAACGGCCCTGGGTGTTTTTCGGTGAGACTGAGGGTTTGGGTACCAAATAAAATAGCAAACAGCGCCATAAGCGCGGCTACATACAACCCTACCGTGCCTGAGCCACTGTCTGCGTCTGCGGTAAGCAGGTTAATGCTTTCAGTAATGGCATCGAGTTGCAGGGCGATGTAGGGCACAACACCAACAAAACAGAGCAAGGTAATTAATGCCGCCAGGCTATGCGAGCGGTCGTAGCGCAGACTGATAAAGTCAGCCAGAGAACTGACGCTGTTTTGCTGGCAAATACGGGTAATCTTAATTAACACCCCAAAGGCAAACAGCATCACCAGCGCAATGCCAACATAAGTAGGAAAAACCGGCCAGCCATAATGGGTGGTTTGGGTGGTGGTACCAAAAAACGCCCAGGACGTACAGTGAACCCCAAGCCCTAAACTATACAGGACGGGATGCTGCTTATTTTTATCAATTTTTTTGTCACCCCAAAATGCCAGCGCGAACAAACCTGCCAGATAAAGCAGGACGATAGCGCTCACACTCCAAATGTTTAGCATGATGAATAGCCCTTATTTGCTGCGCAGTTAAATTAGCACAATTCCTGTTCATGTTGATATTTTGTAAACATTTTTTATCGGTAAAAAGCTCCTGATCCGGTGTAAAAAATGGCCATCGACCGGCAGCGGGTAAAGAAAATTGCGGCAAACCATAAAAAAATTGTGGATACCCTTGAAGGCCGTCAAACCACCCCCATAAATAGCCTCAATGTGAAATACGACCCAATTTAACTTGTGGAGGAAAGCATGAGCGAGCCGCGCGACGTGCAATCAGAACAAAATGAAACCGTAGATCCCCAGACCGACGCCCAGGCAGTTGATGCTGAGCAGGTGGAAGTGGTAGAGGGCGAAACTCCCGAAGAAGCCCTGGCTGGTGAAGTTGTTGATGAAACAGCAGAAAAAATTGCCAGTCTGGAAAAAGCGCTGGCGGCGGCAGAAGCCAAAGTGGCCGAGCAACAAGACAGCGTGTTGCGGGCTCGTGCAGAAGCTGATAACGCCCGCCGTCGTGCTGACGGAGAAGTAGAGAAAGCCCGCAAATTCGCACTGGAGCGCTTTGCCGGTGAACTGCTGCCGGTTATTGATAACCTCGAGCGTGGTCTGCAAATGGCAGATACCGAAAACGAAGCTATCAAGCCGATGGTAGAAGGGGTTGAAATGACCCTAAAATCTTTCGTTAGCACAATTGAAAAATTTGGAATGACCCCTATTGATCCGCAAGGCGAGGCGTTCAATCCAGAACTGCATCAGGCTATGTCGATGCAGGAAAGCGCTGACCATGAACCGAACACGGTAATGGCAGTGATGCAAAAAGGCTACGAATTAAACGGACGTTTGCTGCGTCCGGCCATGGTAATGGTTTCGCGTGCACCAAGTAGCGGTGTGGATACGCAGGCTTAACAGATATTTTTTAATGACAGGTATTGAAATTGGTGGTGAATAACCCCACTAATTTTGCAAGATTACAGAATTATACGGAGACACGTAATGGGTAGAATCATTGGTATCGACTTAGGTACAACGAATTCATGTGTCGCAGTTTTAGACGGCGACAAACCGCGAGTAATTGAGAACGCGGAAGGTGACCGCACCACGCCATCAATTATCGCTTACACTAACGACGGTGAGACCCTGGTTGGTCAGTCTGCGAAGCGTCAGGCTGTGACAAACCCGGAAAATACATTATTCGCTATCAAGCGTTTAATTGGTCGTCGTTTTGAAGACAAAGAGGTACAACGCGACATCGACATCATGCCTTTCAAAATTGCTAAGGCTGACAACGGTGATGCGTGGGTAGAAGTGAAAGGCGACAAAATGGCGCCGCCACAGGTTTCTGCCGAAGTATTGAAGAAAATGAAAAAGACCGCCGAAGACTATCTGGGCGAGAAAGTAACCGGTGCGGTAATTACGGTACCAGCTTACTTTAACGACTCTCAGCGTCAGGCAACTAAAGATGCTGGTCGTATTGCGGGTCTGGAAGTTAAGCGTATTATCAACGAGCCAACCGCTGCTGCACTTGCCTACGGCATGGACAAAAAGCAGGGCGATAACGTTGTTGCGGTTTACGATTTAGGTGGTGGTACTTTCGATATCTCTATCATCGAAATCGATGAAGTAGACGGCGAGCACACTTTTGAAGTACTGGCGACTAACGGTGACACGCACTTAGGTGGTGAGGACTTCGATAACCGTGTAATTACTTACCTGGTAGACGAGTTCCACAAAGATCAGGGCATCAACCTGCGTAAAGATCCGCTGGCGATGCAACGCTTAAAAGAAGCGGGTGAGAAAGCGAAAATCGAACTGTCTTCTTCACAGCAAACGGAAGTAAACCTGCCGTACATCACAGCAGATGCCTCAGGTCCTAAGCACTTAGCTATCAAACTGACCCGTGCCAAGCTTGAGTCACTGGTAGAAGATATGGTGAAAGAGTCACTTGAGCCGGTTAAGAAGGCTCTGGCTGATGCCGATCTTTCAGTAAGTGATGTTAACGACATCATCCTGGTAGGTGGTCAAACCCGTATGCCCTTGGTACAGAAGTACGTAACAGAGTTCTTCGGTAAAGAGCCACGTAAAGACGTTAACCCTGATGAAGCGGTAGCAGTAGGTGCTGCAATTCAAGGTGGTGTATTGTCTGGTGATGTTAAAGACGTACTGCTGTTGGACGTTACCCCGCTTTCACTGGGTATCGAGACCATGGGCGGCGTAATGACAGCGCTGATTGAGAAGAACACGACGATTCCGACTAAAAAATCGCAAACCTTCTCAACCGCAGAAGATAACCAGTCTGCAGTAACGGTTCACGTGCTACAGGGTGAGCGTAAACAGGCACAGGGCAACAAGTCACTGGGTCAGTTTAACTTAGAAGGTATTCGCCCGGCGGCGCGGGGTGTGCCGCAAATCGAAGTTACTTTCGATATCGATGCCGATGGTATCCTGCACGTATCTGCGAAAGATAAAGATACCGGTAAAGAACAGAAGATCACCATTCAGGCGTCTTCTGGTCTGAACGAAGACGAAATCGAAAAAATGGTTGCCGACGCGGAAGCGAACAAAGAAGCCGATAAGAAGTTCGAAGAACTGATTCAGGCTCGCAACCAGGCTGACGGTATGATCCACGCTACCCGTAAGCAACTTGAAGAAGTTGGTGAAGCTCTGAGTGCCGACGATAAGGCGCCTATCGAAGAAGCCCTGAGCGCGCTGGAAACAGCAGCGAAAGGCGAAGATAAAGCGGAAATCGAAGCGAAAACTCAGGAGCTTATCCAGGCATCATCGAAGCTGATGGAAGCGGCTCAGGCACAGCAGGCAGCGGCTGGCAGTGCTGAAGGCGCGGATGCTGGTGCAAGCCAGGGCAAGCCTGACGATGACGTTGTTGACGCTGAGTTTGAAGAAGTCAAAGACGACGATAAAAAGTAAGTAACACGAAATACCGGCGGTCTGCCGCCGGTTAGCGTTACCATCAGGCGCAGCAGCACACAGCTTGTTGCGCCTTTTTATGTAATACCCATTCCACAAACTATGTTGAAGGCCGCCATGGCCAACAGTTATCTTAAAGCACATGGTTGCTGAAATGGGTATAGTAACAATTAAGTAAATGGGCAATGCACACTGCGTTGCTGTTAACGGGTAGGAATAGCGAGCGATATGTCGAAACGAGATTACTACGAAGTGCTTGGCGTGGACAAAAGTGCCGGCGAGCGCGAGATAAAAAAAGCATACAAAAAACTGGCTATGAAGTACCACCCTGACCGTACTCAGGGCAACAAGGAACTTGAAGAAAAGTTCAAGGAAATTCAGGAAGCCTATGAAGTACTGACCGACGGCCAGAAACGCGCCGCTTACGACCAGTATGGTCACGCTGGCGTTGATCCGAACCGCGGTGGCGCAGGCTTTGGTGGTGGCGCTGATTTCGGTGATATTTTTGGCGATGTATTTGGCGATATCTTCGGCGGTGGCCGTGGTCGTCAGTCACGTGCACGTCAGGGTGCAGACTTACGCTACAACCTGGAAATGTCTCTGGAAGAAGCCGTACGCGGTAAAGAAGTCGAAATTCGCGTACCTACTTTAGTCGCCTGTGACTCTTGTCATGGCTCCGGTGCGAAGAAAGGCACCAGCCCTAAAACCTGCCCAACCTGTCATGGTCAGGGGCAGGTACAGATGCGCCAGGGTTTCTTTGCGGTTCAGCAAACCTGTCCTACCTGTTCAGGTCGCGGCAAGATCATCAGCGATCCATGTAATGAGTGTCATGGTCAGGGCCGTAAAGAACAAACCAAAACCTTGTCGGTTAAAGTGCCGGCAGGCGTGGATACCGGCGATCGTATCCGCTTAAGCGGTGAAGGCGAAGCCGGTGAAAGCGGCGCGCCAGCAGGCGACTTATATGTTCAGGTACACGTGCGCGATCACGATATCTTTACCCGTGATGGTAATAACCTGTACTGCGAAGTACCACTAAGCTTTACCACAGCGGCGCTGGGCGGCGAGCTACAGGTACCAACGCTGGACGGTAAAGTGAAGCTGAAAGTCAGTCCTGAGACGCAAACCGGCAGAATGTTCCGCCTGCGTGGCAAAGGCGTGAAGTCGGTACGCAGTGGCGCGATTGGTGACTTGCTGTGTAAGGTAGTGGTGGAAACCCCGGTGAATCTGTCATCCAAGCAGAAAGAATTGCTTAAGGAGTTGGACGAATCAATGGGCAAGGGCACAGATGCTGCCAAGCACCGTCCCAAAGAGCAGGGCTTCTTTGACGGCGTTAAAAAGTTCTTCGATGACCTGACTAATTAGTCATCCGGCTTTTAAAATTAAACATTTAACGGATCAACCCTTGTTGATCCGTTTTTGTTTGTCCAGTATAAAAAACAGTAATAACAATTACGCTTACCAAGGCGATCCTTTAATAACCGGAGACCAGGAAATGAAATCAGTAAAGGTATTTACAGTGGGACTAATGGCTGCAGGCATGTTAACAGCGGCTAATGCAGCAACCGTTGCAAAGTCAGAAAAACAGGCAGAAGCAGCAGTGGAGTATCGTCAGTCACTGTTTCAACTGGTAAAGAGCAACGCATCACCTATGTTTGGTATGGCTAAAGGCGCATTACCCTTCGATACCGAGGTAATGCAAACTAATGCCACGCGTCTGGAGCAGCTGGCCGATATGATGGCTGACTATCTGCTGGTAGATACCACCGGTTTTGACGTGGATACCGAAGCCAAACCAGCTCTGTTTAGCAATGAGTCAGACGTTATGGCTAAGATTGCTAAATTTAAAGAAGCTGCCACCGGCATCAAAAAAGCGGCAATGTCAGGTGATGAAGGCAGCTATGGCAAGGCGATAGGCGCACTGGGCGGTGGCTGTAAGTCATGCCACGATGATTACAAAGAGTAATATAAGCTCATAGACGTGCTATTCAGGAAGCCGGCATCAGCCGGCTTTTTTATTTCCTGCAGTAAAGAGTCCGTGCCTGAGTATGAATCTGCCTATTCAGTTTGAATAGCTGAGCTGCGGGTTACAAGATACTGAGGCTCATTGATTTGCGAACCAGAGTGGAAATTTAGATAAATCGATACTTTAGTTTAATATTTATGATTGATAGTATTCTGCAAAGATTCGAAATTTAGTGTGGCCGGCCGTTTTATAACGTCTATATTTGTTGTAATTCAGGGATAGTTTTCTAAGCTTAGTACCGGGCTCGATTATTAGTGGCTGAATTGTAACCGTAAATTTTAGCAGGACGCATCAGACTCCTCATGTTGGAAAAGGTATCCGAACTCGATTTTTTCACCATTGCTGAGCAGGCAGTTTCTAAGTCTGAGTGCTCAGGCGTTGCCGTGTTTACCCTGAATGAGCAGGGCGAACCTGCTAATCTTATATTCTTAATGAATAACGGTGAAACCGTTGATGTGACAGATTTTGAGCTGTCGTTTAAGCGGTTTGACCGTCGCAATCAGGGAACACAAAAGGTTGAGCAGTTCAGCGTAAACGGCAGCAACCTTCTGAGCGATGTTGAGGGCGTGGCAAAAGTCCTACTGTTGGAGGATTTCAGTGCGGTAGGGGGCCTGGTATTTCTACTCGATAAACAAGGCGGTTCGGCCACTCAGCCTGAGCTGGCTATGGAGCTGGCCGTTGAACGGCTAAAGCTGGCCCTGGAGCGGGCTCACACCTATAAATGCCCGGTTATCAGCACCAATACGCAGCTTAATCAGAAACTCGAACTCCTCAATGAAATTGGTTCCATTTCCAAAACCGGTGGCTGGGAAGTCGATTTGGCCAGTGGCGTAATTACCTGGACAGATGAAATGTTCCGGATATACGGCTTGCCTCACGGCTCGCCGGTCTCTATTTCGACGGCCATGGCGTACTTTCCACCGGAAACCAAAAAAGCCATTACGGCATCCTTTGACAAGGTGGTAAGAGAAGGCAAGGAGTATTGCCATGAGGGCTTCCTGCGCCGCGCTGATGGAAAGGTATTGCGCATTAAAGCCACCGGTAAGCCGCGCTACACCGGGAAAAAGGTTACACAGGTATTTGGTGCACTGGAGGACATCACAGAACAGTACCGGCTACTGGAAACCGAATACAATTATGCGGCCTACCTGACTGCTATCCTCGACAACTTAAACGACGTGGTAGTCACCATCGATACCAGTGGCACTATCATTACCGCAAATAAAACAATGTCGACAATCTTTGGTTATGAACCCGACGAAATAATGGGTCAGGATGTCAGCATTCTGATGCCTGATCCGTATGCCAAATACCACAGCGAGTTTCTTAATCATTACCTGGAAACCGGCCGTGCAAAAATCATTGGTGTAGGACGGGAGCTGCCTGGCTTACATAAATCCGGCCGGGTGTTTCCCATCGAGCTTTCCCTGTCAGAAGTAGTGCAGGAAGGGCAGCGCCAGTTTATCGGTATTGTTAAGGATATTACTGAGCGTAAAAAGGCCATGGAAGAGATCTATACAACAGCGTATTTTGATGATCTTACTGAGCTGCCAAATATGCGTTCCTTTGAAATTGACCTGGCACGAGTACTTAATCAGGCGTCCTCACAGTTCAATGCCCTGGACATTTATTGCTGTCTTATCGACATGGATAATTTCACTCAGTACAACCTGAGCTTTGGCAAGCATGTGGGCGACAAAATCCTGGCTACCATCGGTCAGCGCATAAATGCGGCGATCGATGGGGACTTAAAGGTTTATCGTGGTATTGGCGATAACTTCCTTATCCTTTCTACTGCGCCGGTTGATGGTGAAAATCGTGAAAACGAGAGTATCATCAATACTCTGGAATGGGAGATCCACAAAGCAATTGTGACGCCCATCGCGGTGGATGATTTAATTCACTCTGTTACCGCCGCCATTTCCTCCTGCCGCCTAGAAGCCTCGAAAGCCAGTTATGAAAAGGTCAACGGTGTGCTCTCCTTTGGTAAAAAGCGGGCTAAGAAGCAAGGGCCGGGCAGTGTGTTAACTATCGACAACGCTGCGTTTGAGGATTACAACCGCTATAACACCATCACCCACTCTTTTCAGCGGGCATTGCAGAACAACGAATTTTATCTGATGTTGCAGCCTCAGTTTAACGCGTCTAATGAAGTTATCGGCTCTGAGGCGCTGATCCGCTGGGAACACCCAGAGCTGGGCATGATCAGTCCGGTAGAGTTTATTCCGGTAGCGGAAGAAAGTGACGCTATCATCGACATCGGCAACTGGGTGATAAACGAAGCCTGCCGCTTACTCCATGACTGTGAGCAGTTGGGTAAGCATACCCGCATCGCTGTGAATATCAGCGGCCGCCATATTGTGCGCGCAGACTTTGCCGAAACCATTACGCAACTTATTGAAAAATGGGGCCTGGCGCCGGATACGCTGATGCTGGAGATTACCGAAACCACGCTGGTATCGAGCATTGATTTAGTACGCGAGCGCATGGATAAGCTGGGCGAACTCGGCTTCTTTTTCTCTATTGATGACTTTGGTACCGGTTACTCCAGCCTGAGTTATCTGAAAGAATTGCCCATTTCAGAACTTAAGATAGACCGCTATTTTGTGGATGAAATTAACTTCCACGATGACGAAGTGCCGATTGTGAATTCCATTATCGATCTGGCCCATGCCCTCTCAGTAAGTAGTGTGGCGGAAGGTATCGAGAACGAGTTCCAGAAAGAGTATTTACGCCAACGTGGCTGCGAATATTTTCAGGGCTATTTTTATTCTCGGCCGCTGCCGGAGAAAGCCTGGCGCGACTTTATTATGAACAGCTCACTGAGCAAAGTTGATTTAGATTAAAAAAAGCGCAATTAGTCTAAAGTTGTCGACATATAAGCCAATGGTCGTATGCGCAAACGGCCCATTTTCTATTACTGTAATAGCATGTAGAAGTTTTCAGTGAAGATTTCAAACCGCATAATAATAGTGTAGGAAGTGAATTTGTATGTCATACCAAGCAGAATATCAGCGTTCAATTGAGCAACCCGCCGAATTTTGGGCAGAGCAAGCCAAAGCTCTGCCCTGGTTTAAAGCACCACAGGACATTCTTACCCAGGACAACGAGGGTATTTACCACTGGTTTGACGACGGTGAAATGAATACTGCCTACATGGCCGTTGATTATCACGTTGAAAACGGCCGCGGCGATCAGCCAGCCATCATCTACGATTCACCGGTTTCTAACAGTAAGTCTGTACTCACCTACGCACAGCTGCAGGAACAAGTTTCGCTGTTTGCCGGGGTGCTAAAAGCCCAGGGCGTAGAGAAAGGCGATCGTGTTGTAGTGTACATGCCAATGATCACTGAGGCCGTGGTTGCCATGCTGGCGATTGCCCGCCTTGGTGCTATCCATTCAGTGGTATTTGGCGGTTTTGCGCCGCATGAATTAGCGGTGCGTATTGAAGATGCTGAGCCAAAACTGATTGTGACGGCATCATGCGGTATCGAAGTGGCCAAGGTGATTGAATACAAGCCGCTTGTCGACAAAGCCATTGAACTATCGGCCCATAAACCAGAGTGTTGTGTGGTACTGCAGCGGCCACAAGCCAAGGCGGCTATGCATGAAGGCATGGATATCGACTGGGCAGAGGCAATGGCGAAAGCCACTCCAGCAGATTGTGTAGCAGTTAAAGGCACGGATCCGCTGTATATTCTGTATACCTCCGGCACCACCGGTAAACCCAAAGGTGTTGTGCGTGAAAACGGCGGCCATGCCGTGGCATTAAAATATTCCATGACGGCGGTTTACGATATGCAACCGGGCGAAGTGTTTTGGGCCGCATCGGATGTGGGTTGGGTTGTGGGTCACTCCTATATCGTTTACGGCCCGCTTCTGCATGGTTGCACTACCGTTGTTTATGAAGGTAAACCTGTACGCACACCGGATGCCGGCGCATTCTGGCGAATGGTAGATGAATACAAAATTAAAGCATTATTTGCAGCGCCTACTGCGTTTCGGGCGATTCGTAAGGAAGACCCGGAAGCGGCGGAAATTAACAAGTATGACATTTCTTCCCTGAAAACTATCTTTATGGCCGGTGAGAGACTCGATCCGCCTACCTACCTGTGGACAGTAGATAAAACCGGCAAGCCTGTAGTTGACCACTGGTGGCAAACCGAAACCGGCTGGGCTATCTGCGCCAACCTGATGGGGATTGAACCCAAACCGGCCAAGCCTGGCTCATCAACCTTGCCAACACCAGGCTTTAACGTGCAGGTGCTCGATGCCCGGGGCAATGAGTTGCCCGCTGGTGAACAGGGCGCTATCGCTATTAAACTGCCTTTACCACCAAGCTGTCTGGCAACCATTTGGGGCGATTTTGAACGCTTTAAGTCAGGTTACCTCAGCGACTTCCCCGGTTATTACTGTTCTGGTGATGGCGGTTACAAGGATGATGATGGCTATGTATTTATTATGGGTCGTACCGATGACGTAATTAACGTAGCCGGCCACCGTCTATCTACCGGTGAAATGGAAGAAATCCTGGCGGCTCACGATGCCGTTGCCGAATGCAGTGTTATTGGCGTTCATGATGCCTTAAAAGGGCAGGAGCCGGTTGGTCTGGTATTGCTCAAAGATGGTTACGACATCGACGAGGATGATTTGCAAAAAGAGCTGGTAGCCATGGTCCGAAAAGAAATTGGGCCTATTGCCTGCTTCAAGCGAGCAGTAGTGGTACCAAGGCTGCCTAAAACCCGGTCTGGCAAAATACTCCGTAAGCTATTACGTCAAATTGCCTCGAACCAGGAGGTTGCAGTGCCATCCACCATTGACGATCCGGCCAGTGTGCCCGAAATCGAGGCGATCATGAAAGAGCAGGGGCTGGTTAAGGAAGGTACTGATTAATCATAAAGTTTCAACATCAAAGTTGCTCTTGTGCGTTCTTCGGGAGCAACTTTTTAGCCGGCGAAAGCCGGCTTTTTTCTTTGACTTCCCCGCAGCTCACTTGCAAAATGCGGTCAGATCCATATCCGATAATGAGTAGTACGTGATTGCGTCTTTCACCACGCCTGTCAGTGATTTGCTGGCGAGTTATTTTAATGAAATGAGCCTGATGTTAATGGCAACCCTGCTGGTTGTTTATGGCGACATCATCAACAAACAGGTTAAACGCAGCCTGAGCGGCCTGCACTTTATATTGCGCAGCGGCCTGTTTGTGTTGCTGTGTGCGTTTGGATATGGTGCGCTTACCTTATATGGTGCGCCACTGCTCCATCATATCTTTAAATTTGTGGCCTACGAATATCGCGGTGTGGCGTTTATTGTCGCCTTTGTTGCGCTTGGTGTGGCCGCTGAACGCAGGCGGTACATCTGATTGAATGGCGGTAGTCCGGCTCTGCTGATCTCTGTATTTATGTAAAACAACATTTCTGCACTACCGTTCAACAGTTCCTGGTGGTGCTATAGATTAATCTGAGTTGCATTCCCCCTGAGAATTATCTTCAACGTCGTATTCTCGGGCTTCTTCAATAATGTCGATATCTTCAAAAAACAGCATGAAGCCATCGTCTTCTTTTGTTTGCAAAAACAAATCAACTTCAAGTTCATCAAATTGGTAAATATTGCTAAAGCAACTGCTCTCGAAGCCAATGGAAAATTCACCAGATACTTTCGCGCCCTTTTCCCGATAACGTTTTACCTGTGCCAGTACATCTTTCATAGTGGCTGCATCTTTATCATAAAACTTCAGGATGGTTATTTTTTCATTATCCTCAATGTCATCTTTAAGAATGGCCGGGATATTACTTGCTGAAGCTGATAGTACCTGTTCCTGTGGCTTGAACTTATACTCATGGTTGAAAGGGGGGAAGTTTTTGGCTTCATCTGTTCCTTCTTCTGCCAAGCCCTCGCTGCTGGTGGCCATGCGAATATTAACCGCACCACCATGTACTTCTACTAATTCATTGGTACGCACGGCAACCTGAATTTCATCAGGATTCAGACTCAGAATAGATAATTGGGACATCTTGTACATGGTAGTAACAGGGATACTCATACACCCACTAAGTAGTGTAGATGTCGCCATCAGTAAGAGGGCTAGTACTTTAATATTCATAACACTCCTTGTAGAGAACAGTTATTTTGCAATATATCGACTAAGCAACCCCGTGTAAGTTCAATGGCGTGTATTAAATTAAAAAGCCCGCATTAATTAGCGGGCTTAGAGAGCTGTATTAGTAATACATATCCGCATCCACAGCCGGGGCGGGCGGGGCAATTTCAATGGCGTAGTACATTGCTGCAATCACTATAACGACCAGTATGAGTGCCAGTAATAGTCGCGAAGAAGATATACCCGGTTCGTTGGTGGTTTTCTTACCATGCAACATAGCCGGTACCAGCATCTGCTTTTTAAATCGGGCATAAAATACTACTGCGATAATATGCAGCGCAATTGCCGCCAGCAGAATATTAAAGGCCGTATGGTGAATAGAATTCATG
>JAYZXK010000324.1:0-2895 GCA_036141415.1 Pseudomonadota bacterium | reverse complement strand
ATTGAGAAATTAGAAAAACAGGTAGAAGAACAACAGACGCTGGTGAATGATCCTGAATTTTTTAAACAGGGCAGCGAACAGACCAGCGCCGTACTCAATGCGCTTGCAGAGAGTGAAGAACAATTATCCCAGGCCTATGCGCGCTGGGACGAACTAGAAAGTATGCTGGAAGATTGACAGCAGTAAACAGGATTTTGAATGAAACTAAAACAGCTTGCATCTGCAGTAATCCTTGCAACCTCCGCAGTCACTGCCGTTGCGGTATCGCCATTAGCGACTGCAGCAACCTATGATTTGACCCTGGCACCGGTGCAGGACAAGTCATTCTTTAACTTTGCCCAGTCCATTGATAACACAGGCACCATGGTGATGGTTAGTGAGTCGGAATATAACCCGCCTATAGATTTGTCGATTCTGGACTTTGAAAACGAAACGTTTACCGTCCGTTTTGAAGATCCTGAAGCGGTTGAGCAGGGCGTATTCAGCAATGCCGACTACCAGGCGTTGTATGCTTATATTGTTAACGGTCGTAGTGGCAGCAGCGGTATTAATATTCTTATTCAGTCATTAGCGACTTATCGCAGTTACCATGGCGATACGGTTACTGCTGATTTAATCCCGGGTTTTGATGTTATTGATGAAACCTTCGAAGATTACACCCGCAGTGCCTATAGCCAGGTAAATGACTCAGTAGGCGGCGACTTTTTTGTGGGCGCCGGCAGCACACCCTTTTTCAAAGTGGATTACACCGATGAAGAAGGTGAGGAATATACTTATATCGTAAACGATACCCTGACTCAGGCTTTTGTTGAAGCTAATGGTGTAACCACGGCATTACCACCAACGATGCCAGACGATACCGGTATTAATGGCTTCAGTGAAGCCTTTGCCATTAATGAACCGTTGCAGGTAGCCGGCTGGGGCAGTGTTTCGCTTACCGAAGATTTCCAAACCGACATAGATGAATGTCTGGACGATGAAACCCGTGGTGAGACCCCGGTTGAGTTGTGTATTTATAACCTTGGTCGTAGCATAACGTCTGGCAGTTACCGCCGCGCGGTCACCTGGCAACTGGATGCCCAGGGCAACGTATTGTCCTCTACCCAGTACGGTATGGTATTCGAACCAGCAGAAGATGAAGATTCTACGGGTTACACCAGTACAGCTTATGGCATCAATAACAATGGCATCGCAGTAGGTACCTCTCATACCGGTGAGCGTATTATTTACACACTACCAGGCGGCCGGGCAGCTTATTACGCCAATATTGTGGCTGCTACCTTTGCCAATGGTGAAACCACAGAGCTATTACCCCGTGAAGAGAACCTAAGCAGTTCAGCGGTAGATATTAACGACGATAACTGGGTTGTTGGTACTGTGCTGCGCGAAAACAACGGTGTGGCTCGTAACCAGATGTTTGTCTATAACATTGACAGTGGTGAAGCGGAATATCCTCAGGGCTTTTTCCAGACTGCAGCGGTGACTCCACGTGCTATCAATAATAACGGCATTATTGTAGGTGAGGGTGAATACGAGTCAGATGTACAGACTGGTCGTCAGTTACGCGCCTTTATGTACGACATGAACGTGGGTGAGTTTGTTGATCTTAATACTCTGCTTACCTGTGAGCAGCGTGAACAGTACACGTTGGTAAGTGCTATGGACATAAACGATAATGACGAAATTATTGCGAATGCCCGCTACATTTCAACACAGCGTTATATTACTGGTGAAGAAGTATTAACGGATGCCGGCGACACCATTGAGACAGACCGTGTTGTAGCCGTTAAGCTAACGCCAAACAGCACCGGTAGTATTGAACAGTGCGACAGTGTTGAAGAAGAACCTTATGAGCGCCAGGGCGCCTCAGCAAGCTGGTATGGCATCGCCTTATTATCGTTGCTGGCTGTGTTCCGCCGTCGCGTTAAAAAATAAGCGACAGTTGAGTCTGTAACAATGCAAACGCCCGGCAACTAGCCGGGTGTTTTGTTACTGACCAACACTAATAATACCAATCCGCATAGGAGTTTGCCCACTCAGCAAGACTGTCAGGCTTTCTGGCTAGGCTTGGTTGCACAGGTTTGGTGGTTCCAAATCAAGCAAGCGTAACAACGCCAGAAAGCCTGACAGCATTGCCCTAAGGGAGTGGCCAAAACGACTTACATCTGTGTTGCGCCCTCTGGACATAGAATAGCTATGCCGCAGAGTACGCGTCGTGATCTAAGTCGTTTTCGACTAGCCCTCAGGGATCACTCTGAGAGGGTAAACTCCTATGCGGATTGGTATAAAACAACAACTATGAAGCAATTTATCAGGGAACTGTGGATTTTTGGGTTTAAACAAGCCAATGCCTGTATATTCGGCGGCTTTTTACTGGCGCTAATGATAGGTACGAACCTCTGGTATCCGCTTGATGGTTTACATCGCTACGATTTTATCTTCATCGCCGCGATTGTATTTCAGGTTGTCTTGTTGGCTTTTAAGCTGGAAACGCTGCGTGAATCACTGGTTATCGTGGTATTTCACCTGGTGGCAACCGTAATGAAACTATTTAAAACATCGGATGCCATTGGGTCCTGGGTGTATCCTGAAGCTTATGTCTTTGGCATTGGCAATGTCCCTTTATTTACCGGCTTTATGTACAGTGCGGTGGGGAGTTATATTGCCCGTGTTTGGCGGATATTTGAGTTTGAATATAGCCATTATCCACCCAAAACGCTGACGGTGGTTTTAGTTTGCCTAATCTACATTAATTTCTTTTCGCATCACTTTATCGCGGATTTTCGCTGGCTGTTACTGGCTGCTACCGTGGTCATGTTTTACCGCACCCGCATCTATTTTCGCATCATTAAAACCCACCGCTATATGCCGTTGCTACTGGGCTGGTTTCTGGTG
>JAYZXK010000323.1:0-3054 GCA_036141415.1 Pseudomonadota bacterium | reverse complement strand
GTTAGCCGTAGAAGGGGCGGCACTGCTTATTCAACTGGATTTGAAAGGCCCCGAAGTCTTCCTGTTATTTATTATGATGTGTGGCCTGGTCAACCTTTCGCTGGGAAGCGCTTCGGCGCAATGGGCCGTGACAGCACCAGTATTTGTGCCAATGCTAATGCTGCTGGGCTATGCGCCGGAAGTCATTCAGGCCGCCTATCGAATTGGTGATTCGGTCACAAACGTTATATCGCCGATGATGAGCTACTTCGGACTGATCATGGCCATGGCGGCTAAATACAAGAAAGACGTCGGTATGGGAACACTGATTGCCATGATGTTGCCTTATTCGATGGTGTTTATTGTTGGCTGGACACTGTTGTTTTATTTGTGGGTATTCGTACTGGGTCTGCCGGTGGGTTGGGAAACGCCAACCTATTATCAGCCATAGCAGTCCAATTTAGCCGTTGCGCCGTATTATTAGGCATTAACTAGTTTACTATTGAGATTCGACATTTATGAAGTACACCGGTAACGCGGGATTCAGCCATAAACAGGCAGATAAAATTGGTGTTTTAATTACCAACATGGGTACCCCTCAGGCGCCGACGAAAGGCGCCCTTAAAACGTACTTAAAAGAGTTTTTATCTGATCCCAGAGTGGTAGAGGTACCACGCCTTATCTGGTGGTTTATACTCAATGGTATTATCTTAAATTTTCGTCCAAAACGCTCAGCTGAGGCTTATGCCTCGGTTTGGTCTGAGCAGGGCTCACCACTAATGGTGCATACCAAAGCTCAGGCCGAAGCACTGGCTAAGCGCTGTGAACGGGAATTTGGTGACGATGTGATAGTGGATTTTGCCATGCGTTATGGTGAACCAGCGGTTAACAAAGTGATTGAGCGAATGCTCAGTAACGGGGTGCGAAAACTGCTGGTGGTACCAATGTACCCGCAATACAGCGCTTCAACTGTCGGCTCTACCTTTGATGCTATTGCAGCGGATTTTCAACAGCGGAGGTGTTTACCGGACTTGCGGTTTGTCAGCCATTATCACGACCGTCCGGGCTATATAAAGGCAGTTGCCGAAACCATTCGCCAGCACTGGGAAATGAACGGCCAGGCAGAAAAGTTAATACTGTCTTACCATGGTATACCGCGCCGTTATCTGGATAACGGCGATCCGTATCACTGTGAATGTCTCAAAACCTCCCGCCTGATAGCCGAGGAGCTGGAGCTGGAAAACAGCCAGTACATGACGACATTTCAGTCGCGGTTTGGCCGTGAAGAATGGTTAAAACCCTACACTGATGAAACGCTTAAGGCCTTGCCTGCAGAGGGCGTAAAGTCGGTGCAAGTGGTTTGCCCGGGTTTTTCAGCGGACTGCCTGGAAACCATCGAAGAAATTGGCGAAGAGAACCGCGAATACTTTATGGATGCCGGTGGTGAGCGCTACGAATACATCCCGGCCCTCAACAGTGAGCCGGCGCATATCTCAATGCTGTTCGACCTCGTAAAGGAAAACCTGCACGGCTGGCAGGCAGATTCTGACGTGGAACTGCGTGCACAACTGGCCAAAAAACACGGATGTCCAAGATGAAAGATTACTCCGGTTCGGCACCGAAACCGTTACTGAAAGCACAGAAACTGGCTAATCTGCTGGATACGTCGGTTAAAATTCCACTGATTAATTTCCGCATCGGGTTAGACGCCCTTGTGGGTTTAATTCCCGGTGTGGGCGATGTGCTGATGTTAGTGGTGTCGTTTCGGATAGTGCAGCTTGGAAAGCAAATGGGGCTGCCCCGAGGACTGATTAAAGTGATGATCCGCAATTGTCTGCTCGACTTTGGTTTGGGGTTTATCCCGGTGGTCGGGGACATTGCGGACTTCTTTTATAAAGCCAACCAGGCCAATGTGCGCATCATGGAAAAATACTGGGTCAGCAATAACAAGGATGCCATCGATAAGCATACCCAGGACGCACTGGAAAACTGGAAAGCCGCTCAGTAAATCGCTCTGATTCATTGTTGAACTAAACTATTTTTCATTGCCTGCGTAGCAACTAGTATTCTTAGCCAAAAAGCAGAAGGAATATGAAAGCAGCAGATTTGTTTGTTCAAGCCCTGGAAGCCGAGGGCGTCGAGTATATCTTCGGCATACCTGGTGAAGAAAACCTGGATTTACTCGAGTCACTACGCCATTCAACCATCAAACTGGTACTTACCCGACACGAGCAGGGGGCGGGGTTTATGGCTGCAACCTACGGACGACTCACCGGTAAGGTCGGGGTCTGTCTGTCCACGCTCGGCCCCGGTGCTACTAACCTGGTAACGCCTGCTGCTTATGCTCAGCTCGGCGCTATGCCGATGCTGATGATTACCGGCCAGAAGCCGATTAAAACCAGTAAACAAGGGCGTTTTCAGGTCGTTGACGTAGTGGATATGATGCGGCCTATTACTAAGTACACCACACAAATTGTTAGTGGTGAGCGTATTCCGTCGGTGATTCGAGAGGCTTTCAGACTCGCCGCTGAAGAACGCCCCGGAGCAGCGCATATCGAAATTCCCGAAGATATTGCCCGGGAGTCCACTACCGCACCCCTGCTGAAGCAAAGCCAGTCGCGTCGCCCGGTTGCTGAGGAGAAGGCGGTAGAGCGAGCCAAAACCATGATTGAGCAGGCTTCTGCGCCGTTATTGCTGATTGGTGCCGGCGCTAACCGCAAACTCACGGCAAAAATGTTGCGCCGCTTTGTGGATCATACCGGGATCCCGTTTGTGACTACGCAAATGGGGAAGGGCGTATTAAATGAATCAGATCCTCTGTTTGTGGGCAATACGGCGTTATCTGATGGTGATTTTGTACATAAGGCAATTGAGCGGGCAGACCTGATCATCAATGTGGGCCATGATGTGGTTGAGAAACCGCCTTTCTTTATGCATCAAAACGATAAGCAGGTAATCCATATTAACTTTGAGCCTGCGGCCGTGGATCCGGTATATTTTCCACAACTGGAAGTCGTTGGCGATATTGCGAACAGCGTCTGGCAGATTAACGAGCGTATAACACCGCAGGGTCAC
>JAYZXK010000322.1:0-7169 GCA_036141415.1 Pseudomonadota bacterium | reverse complement strand
AATCAGGTGCTGGGTTCGCTCTCTGGTATAGAGGGTAAAGAAGTAGCAGTCCTTCCTCTTCACGGTGCTTTGCCTCTACAGCAACAGCAATTAGCTCTAAAGCCTCATATAGAGGGTTTTAGGAAGGTCATACTGGCGACTAACATTGCAGAAACCAGCTTAACCATTGAAGGCATAAAACTGGTCATTGATAGCGGCCGGGAGCAGGTGGCGCAGTTTCATCCGACAACCGGCATGACCGAGTTGTCATTAAAGATGATTTCACAGGCGTCTGCCGAGCAGCGTAAAGGTCGTGCGGGCCGGGTACAGGAGGGAACATGTTACCGGCTATGGGGGAAAGAGGCCCACAGTCGGTTGGCAGAATTTGCTTTACCCGCCATACGAACCGAAGACATAACCTCTCTGGTGCTGCACAGTGCTGACTGGGGCACTTCCCTTGATGCCCTGCCGTTGCTGGACCAACCCAGTGAAGCGCAACTGAATGCGGCGAGTCAGACGCTGCAGGAATTACGATTACTGGATAATAAGGGGCGGATTACACCACTTGGTAAGGACAGTCTCAAACTGCCGGTCGACGTAAAATTCGCCAGTATGCTGTTACAACTTAAAGAAGAATCTGAGTTAACGGGAGATCAGAGTCTGTTAACGGCCGGTTGTGTGGTAACTGCTCTGGCCGAAGAATCGCCCAGAACAGAACACTGGCTGGTGAGCGACGTTCTTCGTTCCTTACCTTCTGCGGTCAGGCAATCGGTGAGTCGTCAGGCATCGAGGTATGCTCGTTTGTTAGGCTGTGATGTCAAAATAGACGCCCGGCTGATTGTGCCTGAACACAACCTGGGCCTGGCAATAAGTCTGGCCAGGCCAGGCTGGATTGCCCGGGCGCGCAACTTAAAGGAATTTAAACTGGCAATGGGAACCGGTGCAGAACTGGTTCAGCCTGCGCCAACAGAGCTTCCCTGGCTGGCTATATTAACCGGACAGCGCAAAGGCGCCAATATGCTGATTCGTTTAGCACAGCCAATTGAAGAGCAGCTTATCAATGCGCATTTTGCGGCTTCTGTTTCATCTCAGCACGTTGCCTTTTATGACGCTCAAAGCGACACAATGAAAGCCGAAGAGCGGCGTTACTTTAAACAAATCCTATTGTCTCGCAAACCGTTGGCTAAGCTGGGCGAAGCGCAGCGAATTCAATGCTGGCAAGAATGGTTGGGCGAGAAAGATATTGAAGACTGGCCATTCTTTAATGCACTTGAGGAGACTTTAAACCGCCTCAATATGGCGCGAGCTCATAACCTGGTGGCCAGCAGTTTTGATGGCGATGTGCCCTGGCCGGACGTAACCGCAAGGTGGGTACTTGGGCAGGAGGCGGTGCATACCGTGTTAGGCCGGTGTACGTCACTAAACCAGCTACAGAAAATGCAATGGCCGGATATATTTCTGCAAACACTTAGCTGGCCTCAGCGTCAGATCATCGAGCAACAGTTGCCTGCCAGTCTTAAAGTGCCCAGCGGCACAACACGACGCCTGCGCTATGAAAGTGCATCGCGGGTTGTGTTGTCGGTTAAAATGCAGGAAATGTATGGCAGTGCTACACCAGTAACTATTGCTCAGGGTAGGCAGATCGTCACGGTGGAATTGTTATCCCCGGCTGGCCGACCTATTCAGACCACCAATGATTTACCGCGCTTCTGGCAGGGTAGTTATACAGAGGTGAGAAAAGATATGAAGGGACGTTATCCCAAACATTACTGGCCTGAAGATCCGACCACTGCACTGGCTTCAAGTAAAACCACAAAGAATAAGTAATTGAATACTATAATTAAATTGTCATATAGACCGAATAGGCTATTGACAAAGTTTATGAATTATAGACCAAGGTCTGATTTTCCGGGTGGCATAATCCGTTTATAGATGGTTATATAGTAAACAGTTGTATAGTGAGCAATAGCAAAGAGGAAGCAATAGCATGAGCAGAGTAGCACTCGTAACTGGTGGAACGAGAGGAATTGGTGAGGCAATCTGTACGACACTGAAGGATGCCGGATATACCGTTGTCGCAAACTATGGTGGAAATGATCAGGCAGCACAGGAGTTTACCGAACGAACCGGTATTGCTGCAATGAAGTTCGATGTGTCAGATTTTGAGAAAACAAAAGCCGCTATCGAGCAAATCGAGTCCGATTTTGGCCCGGTAGATGTGCTAATTAATAACGCGGGGATAACCCGTGACGGTACCATGCATCGCATGACCTTCGAACAGTGGAACGCCGTTATCCAAACTAACCTGGCTTCGTGTTTCAATACATGTCGGGCGGTCATTGAAGGTATGCGCGAGCGTTCGTTCGGTCGCATTGTTAATATCGGCTCAATCAACGGCCAGGCGGGTCAGTATGGCCAGGTAAACTACGCGGCGGCGAAATCCGGGATCCATGGCTTTACCAAAGCTCTGGCTCAGGAAGGTGCAGCGAAAGGCATTACCGTTAACGCTATTGCTCCAGGCTATATTGATACGGATATGGTACGTGCGGTACCCGAAGATGTACTGAAGAAAATTGTTGCGAGGATCCCGGTTGGCCGTTTAGGTAAACCTGAAGATATCGCTGACGGTGTGTTGTTCCTGATTAAAGATGAGTCGAGCTTTATTACCGGCTCAACGCTGTCGATTAACGGCGGCCAGCACATGTACTAAACCCAAAAAGCCGGACATGTCGTTTACTAAAGCCCTGTCCGGCTCTGTTACTTCTATTGAATTAAGAGGTGGGTGTAACTTCTACTCCCAATGCCTGCATAACTGCTAGTGAGGGAAAGCCATCGGCAATCATGTCACTACGGCGTTGAAATTCGCGGATCCCTTCGCGGGTAGCCGGCCCTAAAATACCGTCTGCCCCACCTACATCAATCCCTTTCTGGTTAAGCTGTTCCTGCATGGCTTTGATATCGTCGCGACGATAATTTGGCAATGGAGGCAAGGATGCAACCAGGGCACCGTCGCCAGCAATTCTGTCTGCCAGTCGACCTACCGCAATGGCATAGAACTCCGAATTGTTCCAGCGCATGATCACTCTGAAATTAGGGTAGGCGAGAAAGGTTGGGCCCTCATGACCGGCGGGCAAGACTAAATAAGCATTCATCTCGCTGCTACCCAGTGCCTCACCGTTGGCACGGGTTACTCCGAGTTCGTGCCAGTCGGTAACGGTGCGACGGTTAGAATAGCCCAGCAATGAGTAATCGAAACCGCCCGGTAGTGCTACTTCTCTGCCCCATCGAAAACCGGGCTGCCAGCCTAACTGAGAAAGAAAGTTAGCCGCTGAAGTCAGGGCATCCGCTTCACTTTCCCAGAGGTTAATTTGGCCGTCTCCGTCGCCGTCAATGGCGTAGTTGGCATAGGCTGATGGCATAAACTGGGTGTGACCCATAGCGCCTGCCCAGGAGCCCACCATCTTTTCCTGCTCTAAAGACTGCTCTTCCAGTAACTTAATGGCGGTTAATAACTCACGGGTGAAAAACGTGCTACGACGCGGATCACAGGCCAGGGTTGCCAGAGAATCGAGTACCGGCATGTTGCCCTTGTAGCCGCCAAAATTGGTTTCCAGGCCCCAAAAGGCCAGTAAGTACTGAGCCGGAATGCCATATTGTTTGACCAGATCCCGCAGCAGTACTTTGTGCTCTGCGGCAAGCTGTCGCCCTTTGTTGATTCGCCAGTCGTTAACCCGTTTACTGAAATAGCCGGGAAAGGTTTGCACAAACTCTGGTTGGCTACGGTCAAGCTCAATGACTCTGGGCTGATATTTGATATTGGTAAATACCTGTTCGGCTATGACTGGTGTGATACCCGCCTCTAAGGCTGATTGCTGCAGGTTTTGCTTACAGACGTTGAAGGCCTGCACCGGATCGTCATTCGCTATGGGTTGCTCATCGGAATTTTGCTGAGCAAAAACCGTCGACTGAAAACTCAATGCGGCCAGTGACAACAGAAAGCAGGAGGTTAACCGTGGGAACAAACGCTGACCTTCAGCGATTGTGCAGCGGGGAACAAAGCGCATAGAAATCTCCCTGAAATTAAGAGCACCCATGCTAACCTAAGTTGCTAGCATGGGCGAGATAACGTCAGGCAAATTTATGAATAAAATCGGTGATCAACGGACGAATATGTTTGCGGAACTGTGAACCGCTGAAAATACCGTAATGGCCAGCACCTTGCTGAACGTGATGTTTACGCTTGGATTTTGGAATGTTTTTGCATAAATGCTGAGCGGCTTCCGTTTGGCCAAGGCCGCAAATATCGTCGTTGGCACCTTCGACAGTCAGCAATGGCGTATTATCGATAGCTTCAAAGTTTACCGGTTGACCTTTATAGGTTATCGCACCACGGGCGACTTCATTATTTTTAAAGACGCGCTCAATGGTTTCCAGATAGAACTCTGCCGGCATATCCAGCACTGCCAGGTATTCATCGTAGAAGGCGCGGAAACGGTCGGCGTCTTCTTCCTCACCCATAAACAGATTTTGGTAGAAATCGATGTATTTTTGCATGTGCGACTTGTGGTTCATACTAATGAAACCGCCCAGTTGCATAAACCCAGGATATACCTTACGGCCTTCCCCTGGATAACCATGAGGGACGCTCATAATGGCTACATTTCTAAACCACGACATCGGATGTTTCTTGGAGAACTCATTCACCCTGGTTGGGTTTTTACTGGTATCGATAGGGCCCGCCATTAATGTAAGTGAGTGAGGCGTGGCAGGATTTTTTTGTTCGGCCATTACCGCAGTGGCAATCAATGCCTGAACGGTAGGCTGACAAATAGCAATCAAATGCGTATCCGGACCCAGATATTCCATGAAATTAATCAGGTATTCAACATAACAGTCGAAGCTGAAAGGGCCCTCATCTAACGGCACTTCACGGGCATCAGCCCAGTCGGTAATGTACACTTCATGATCGGGCAACAATGCTTCGACTGTGCCTTTCAGTAACGTAGCAAAGTGGCCGGAGAGTGGTGCAACAAGCAATACTTTGTGATCGTCATGTACACCCACGCGATTAAAGTGAATCAGGTCGCAGAAAGGCTTGGATAATGCGACTTCTTCTTTAACGGCGTGGTATTTGCCATCAATGGTAATCTCGTCAATGTTAAAGCCCACTTTCTCGTAGCGGCGGGTTAATCGCATGGCAGTCTCAAGACTCGCGCGGCTGACCCGGCCTGGAATAGTATGAGCAAAAGGATTAGACGGGTGGCTGGCAATATCGTTTAGCAGACTAAACCCTTCATGCATGATTTGCGCACCGCGAGCCATGTAGTCGTATGCTTGGTAATTCATTGTGTCACTCCCGGAGGTACTACTTTCGAGTCATAAGTGGACCCGTAAAAATCGACTTGGTTCCACAAATGTCAAAAAATTGTAATACAAATATCAAAAAAGGGCCATTAAGTATAACAGCCCTTTTTCTGGGCCCGCATAACACTTTTGTTTAAATTTAACGCAAGTGTTGCGGGCATTTTTTGCCGGCGGAGTCTTACTTAGCAGTAAACTTAGTAGTGAACTCTTCGCTCATGCCTTTCATCATTTCGCCCGCTTTTTGCTGGGTTTCAGTGATCAGCGTGTAGCTGCTTTTTGCCGACTCAGTCATTTTTTCCTGCATGCTTTCTAAATACGCTTTTTGCGCTTCAGCAAGGCTCATCAGGTCTTTTTGCTGGCTGGCAGTCTCAACAAAAGACATACCGTCAGACATCAGAGTAGAGAACAGAGAATTTTGCTTTTCAGCTAATTCCTGCATGGTGTTCATGTTCAAAGTCGCAAGTTCAGTTACAGGCTTCATTGCAGTTTGAAATTTTTCAGTCATTTGCTCTAGCATTAGTCTCTCCTTAAAGAGTCGTTAATTAATTAGTTGATTTGGTTTCGGCCGCGTTATTTGCTGGCTTTTTAGCTGTCGAAGTTGTTCTACGCGTACGCGTGGTTTTCTTTGCAGCCGGCTTCGTTGCAGGCTTGGCCTCAGCTTCAGCGGGTTTCGCCGCTGCTTTGGCTTCCTTTGCCGGGGCTGGCTCCTCTTTTGGCGTCGGGGCCGGAGTCGGAGCGGCCTTGGCTGCGGATTTCGGCGCTGCTTTCTTCGCAGGCGCTTTGGCCGGTGCAGCCTTCGCTGCTGGTTTCTCAACAGCCTTGGTTACCTCTTTTGTCACTTCCTTGGCGACTTCGGCACCATCCTCAATAGATGACTTCACTACGTCTTTCATATCAGCCTGTAAGTGGCTTAATGTTGAGTAAGCGCCTTTAGAAGCAACTGCCAAACGGTCGCGCATGGCTTCAGCAAATTCAGAATTGGCGGCAAAAACACCTTTCGCTTCGGTTTGCACCGACACGGTTTCGAGATATTTCACGCTATCGCTCAGTAAACCGGTAAACAGTTCGGTTTGGTTTTGCGATAAGTCTTCCAGCATTTTTGCATTCACGGCCATCCATGAATTCACTGGTTTGGAAGACTTCTTAAGTTGCTCTGAAAATTTGCCAAACATATAACACTCCCGTTCGAAGTTTATACTTGCTGCGTTGCAGCATTCGTTGGTTATATATTAGACAGTAGAGAGTGGAATGGTCAAGGGGTATTTTGTTGCAATGCAGCAAAACGCCTAGAACAATATAGAATAACTATACAACTTTTTATGCTGCGGTGCAGCAAGTGACTATTTTTTCTGATCTTTTGTTGATTTAGTCCAGGCGTCGATATTTTGTTCCATGATTTTACTGAACATACCGAGCGGGCTGGTATCGACCATATTTTTCATCATTCCCTGTAAACTATCCTGTTGTTCCATAAAACTAATCAGGCTTTGTTCCAGGTACTCGCGCAGGAATAACTGCATATCGGAGTCGTAAAAACGAATAAGCTGCTTGAGGAGTTTATTGGTTAGCAGTGACTGGTGCTCGTTGGTTTCAGACTCACTGATAATCTGTAATAAGATAGTCTTGGTCACATCGTCACCGGATTTCGAGTCGACCACGTTAAAGTCGGTACGCTCGTTGACCAGTGTTTTAATGTAATCCATGTTCACATACTGACTGCGTGACGTGTCATAAAGCCTGCGATTTGGATATTTCTTAATAGTAACCATGGCAACCTGTGCTTATCTTGTTTTTCCGTGATTGAGCAGCGCCTGTGGCTGCTTGTT
>JAYZXK010000321.1:0-4633 GCA_036141415.1 Pseudomonadota bacterium | reverse complement strand
GGTGGTTAAAGAGGTGGTTGGTCACCTGTTTACACCAATGCTATATACCTCGATTACCTCATCAGTTGGCTTTTTCTCGCTAATGCTAACGCCTATTCCACCGGTACAGATTTTTGGTGCCTTTGTGGGCTTTGGGATCCTGTTTGCGTTTTTAGTCACCATTGTGTTTATTCCCGCTTACCTGTCACGAATGAGTGACAAAGCGCTGAATAATTTACAAGTTGCTCTGCATCAGGACGGCAGTGGCGATGGTTCACGCATTGCTCGTATCGCTCGCGGACTGGGCAAAATTGCCACAGGTTACAAGGGTTCTTTACTGGTGGCGTTTGGTGTGATTTTCGCGGTCTCGGTATGGGGCGTTACGCAAATTCAGATTAACGATAACCCGGTTCGCTGGTTTAAATCGGATCACGAAATCCGCGTGGCAGACCGCGTATTAAACGAGAATTTTGCCGGTACTTATAATGCTTATCTGGTATTAACCGACCGCACTGAGCAGGCCACGCCACGGAGCATGCTGGATGGTGTGACTATGCCTGCGTCACTGCAAGACTGGCGCGAAGAAACGCTGGCAACGGTGAAGAAAGGTGCACAAGGCGAAGCCCTGCAAAACCTGATCTTTGCCATCGACGATAAACTGTTTGATGACCTCACTACCGAGGAAGTCGATTATCTCGATGCGGTAATGGCAAACGTGGAAGCGGCCAACAGTCAGAGCAAAACCTTTCAGAACCCTGAAGTACTGGCCTATATTGAAAAGCTACAGCAAACCCTGCAGGACTCCGGCTTAGTGGGTAAATCCAATGCACTGCCTGATGTAGTGAAAGTGGTTAATCGTGAGCTGCGCTCAGGCGATCAGAAAGACTATGCGTTACCAGACAGCAGTAATGCCGTTGCGCAAACCTTATTGCAGTACCAGTCGTCACACCGGCCAAACGATCTGTGGCACTTTGTTAAGCCGGATTACCGCGCAGCGCTGGTATGGCTGCAGCTGACCAGCGGCGACAATCAGGATATGACCGCCGTAGTACAACTGGTTAGTGACTATATCGACGCCAATCCACTGCCTGCCGGCATTGAAGCCGACTGGGCCGGTAAAGCCTACCTCAACGTAGTGTGGCAGGAAAACATGGTAGCCGGCATGCTCGACAGCTTAATGGGCGCGTTTGTGATTGTGTTTGTGATGATGATAGTGCTGTTTCGTTCATTGGTATACGGTGTGCTGGCCATGTTGCCGCTTACCATCACTATTACCTTCATTTATGGCCTGATTGGTATTGTGGGTAAAGACTATGACATGCCTATCGCGGTGCTCTCCGCGTTAACGCTCGGCTTGTCGGTGGACTTTGCCATTCACTTCCTTGAGCGCGCCCGGGCGACTTTTAACCAAACAGGCTCCGTTAAGCAAACCATGGCTATTCTGTTTGAGGAGCCGGCAACCGCTATCTCCCGTAATGCGTTAGTGATTGCGCTGGGCTTTACGCCGTTACTATTCGCCCCGCTGGTGCCTTACATCACCGTTGGTGTGTTTCTGGCGAGCATCATGGCTATCTCCGCCCTGGTAACCCTGTTGTTATTACCGGCGGTAATGAGTCTGGGCCGTAAAATCGTCTTCAAGTCGGCGAATTAAGGAGTGGTTATGAAATTCACACAATTTGCTAAAACAACCCTGGCTGCGACAATTCTGGCAGCCAGTAGCCTGACACTTCTGACACCCGCTATGGCAGAGGTGAATGTAGACCAACTGATCAAACAGGCCGAAAAAGCCGCTTACTATGCAGGTGACGACGGTCGCTCTGATGCCCGCATGATGATTGTAGACAGCCAGGGCCGTAAACAGTTGCGTCAGTTCACTATTTTACGCAAGGACGTAGAAGACAACGGCGACCAGAAAATGATGGTGTTTTTCTCTCGTCCTACCGATGTGAAAGACACGGTTTTCCGTGTAGAGAAACATGCCGATACCAATGTGGATGACGACCGCTGGTTGTACCTGCCTGCGCTGGATCTGGTGAAACGAATTTCAGCAGGCGATAAACGCACCTCCTTTGTGGGTTCGCACTTCTTCTATGAAGACGTGTCTGGCCGTGCCGTATCCCAGGATGACTTCTCACTGGTAGAAGAAAACGCAGAGCGGTATGTACTTAAAGCGGTGCCTAAAGATCCAGCCTCGGTAGAATTCGCCTACTACATCGTCGAAATCGACAAGGCCACATCCTTACCGGTACTGATTAACTTCTACAAAAGTGATGATACTAATTACCGCCGCGTAGAATCGGTGCAGGTCGATGATGTGCAAGGTTTCCCAACCGTATTGCGTTCAAAAGTGTCTGATCTGAGCAGCGGCGGCTACACCTTAATGGAGTTCCGCGGCTCAGAATATAACGTGGGATTGCCGGATGAGGTGTTCACCGAGCGAAGCCTGCGTAACCCACCAGTGCAGTGGATAAAATAATGCGCCGTTCGTTTTTATCCTTGGCCGTATCCTTAGCTGCATACTCAGTCATTTGGGCTGCCCTGGTAGCAGCACCGGTACTGTACTCTGGACAATCGACTGCTCAGGAAGCTCAGACCAGCGGTGATGAATGGGATGCCTGGGATGAGTTTGATGAATTCGAGGAGAACGAAGAAGTATCGCCTTTTACCTGGGCAGGCTTCGGTGAAATTGCGGTGGGTCAGCGCATAAGTTCTGACTCGGCGGTAAATACCGATAAAACCTTACGGGATTTACGGGTGCAGTTACAGGCTGACTATACCCTTGATGCGTCAACCCTGGCGTTTCGGGGTGACCTGTATTACGACGGAGTCCTCGACAGTGTGGAAGTACAAATTCGCGAAGCGGCCTGGCAGGGTAACCTGGCCTTCTTAGGTGACTGGGGTAGCAAGTTCGACGCTAAAATCGGTCAGCAGGTATTAACCTGGGGCACGGGTGACTATGTGTTTTTAAATGATATGTTTCCCAAGGATTATCAGTCCTTCTTTGCCGGTCGGGATGACGAGTATTTGAAGGCCCCCAGTCTATCGGCGAAGTTATCCGGCTATTTTGACTGGGTGAATGTGGATCTGGTGGTTACCCCCCGGTTTGAGCCGGATAACGGCATTACCGGTGAGTATTTTTCTTTTTTTAATCCACAGTTTGGAATGAACGTAGCGCCTGCGTTTGAAGTACTGGACAGCAACGAGCCGGACGACGCCGAGTGGGCGTTGCGTATGTATAAAACCGTCGGCCAAACCGAGTTCGCCTTCTACGGTTATCACGGCTACAACAAAACGCCAATGGCTGCCGATGAGCAAGGCTTGCCTCGTTACAGCCGGTTAAATGTGTGGGGTGCCAGCGCCGTTAAACCGCTCGGACCGGGCCTAGCAAAAGTGGAATACGCTTACCACGATGCCATGGAAGACAGTGACGGCACTAACCCGCTGGTGCCAAACAGTCAGCACCGTTTTTTACTGGGTTATGAACAGGAACTGATTGCCAATTTAACCGGCAGCGTGCAATGGTACGCCGAGCATATTGTTGATCACGATGCGCTGATCGCCAATGCTTACTGGCCGCAGTACGAGCAGGAAGAAAGCCGTCATGTGGTAACCACTCAACTAATGTACCGGGCGCTCAGGCAAACGCTAACCCTTAACTGGTTTAACTTTTATTCGCCCACCGACGGTGATGGTTACATGAAGTTTCGTGCTACCTACTCACCGGTGGATGAGTGGCAGATAAATGGCGGGGCCAACCTGTTTTACGGTGATGAGCCCCACACCTTTTACTCACAATTTAAATACGCCAGTAATGTGTATGCGTCTTTCCGTTATTTTTATTAGGAGTTAGTTATGTCTGCAGAACGTGCGTTAACCGCTTTTGCCGGATTTATGGTGTTGCTGTCTGTGGTACTCACCTGGTTTGTTCATGAAAACTTTTTATGGTTTACCGTGTTTATTGGCGCCAACCTGTTTCAGCAAAGCTTTACCGGTTTTTGTCCGGCCACCATTATTTTACGTAAGGTGTTTGGCTTTAAAACCGAGAAAGAGCTGGCGCTAAATCAGTAATTAGCTGAAATTTCGTTATTAATTTAAAGTAAGTAAATGCTTACTCTTTAACTTTCCTCATTGATGGATGTTCCCATCCGTTCCTTGCCCCGGCTGTTGCGGGGCTTTTTTTATGAGGTTAAACACGCCAGCATCTCTCCCTCGATTTGTGCCCAGTCCAAGGGTTGGGTACTGATAATTTCAATCCGGCTGTCACGGCGATAGGCAACTTTGTCGAAGTCATGTTCGTCTTTTACGCGGTTATAAAACACCCATACCGTACCGATTTTGATAACACCTTTAATACGACTGATAGGGTCGAGTTCATTAAGCAGGGCTTCGAGCTGCCAGTAATCAAAACAATCATCGCGGTGAAATATCCAGCCGCAGCTGTAAAGGCCATTGCCATCGCCGGTTTTTCGCACCGGCTTACCCGGCTCCGCGATTTCAGCATGGTCGCCGTGGTCATGTGTATGCTCATTCGTATGCTGGTGGTTGTGCTCGTGGTCGTGGTGAGCGTGATGATGTTGATGAGATTCAGGAAACTGCGCTTTAAGTTCACCGTTTCGTACCACGTCCAGTAACGCTATATCGATAACCGAACGGG
>JAYZXK010000320.1:0-6200 GCA_036141415.1 Pseudomonadota bacterium | reverse complement strand
CGTCTCTGGCAGAACAAACTGGACCGTCAATGACGGCACCTCCATGTGCCGCATCGACTGAATCCTCATCCATGATGATTCTTCCAGTTTGTTATGTATGCCAGAGACGATGACAACACTGAAGAAGGGCACAATTATTGTCCTTTCTTCGATTTAAATAGAGCCCCCCTTTTAGGGGGTAACGCAAAGCCACCTTCTTTAGAAGGTAGATGCTTTATTCACTCAGGCCCAGTTCACTGGCACTTAAGTGGTCGGTCAGATGGGGCTTACCCTTCACATAAAAGTGGCGGAAAACGTTAAAGTAATGCGCCAGCGTTTGAGCTGCACCAGCCTCCCCGGCCAGTTTTAATACTTCCACGCCAACTTCTGCGGTACATAACTGATGAGCATGAGCCGCCTCGCGCAATTTATACTCTGAATTGACCTGCGGCTTTATCCCCAACACTGGCAGGTGTTTTAGGTACTCACTTTTACGAAACATTTTACGCGCTTCGCGCCAGGTTCCATCAAGCATAATAAACAAGGGCACCTTGCCGTTATCCGCTACCGCATAAGCGCGTCGCTCCGGCTCAGCATATTCGTGGGGAAAGATGATAAACGGCTGATAGACCGGGTTATTAAGCAGCGCCAGAAAGTCCGGGGATGGTTCGGTGCGATGCCAGGTAAAGGCGTGATTCACCTTTACAACATCGGCAATCAATCGCCCGGTGTTCGTTGGTTTATAACATTCGCCTTTGTACATCAGGAACACAAATGCACTGTTCGCCTGCGGCTCTGGCACATACTCACAAATACAATTGGCGGTTGGAAGCAAACAGTCGTCACAGCGTACGACCTTACCACCGCGAGCCAGAAACGGGCGGGTAGAATGAACCAGCTCTCGCTGGCGCAGGGCTAAAACAGAATTATGCAAAGCATTGCCGGACTAAAAGGAACAAGGTCTTATTATATATTAGCCCGGCCAGGCACGACCAGCATTGCTTAGTCGGTACTTTTGAAGTAAACGCAGTGAATTGGCTAGGCCAGCGGGTAGCGGGTTTCCAGACTGTCGATATCCACTACATTACCATTGCGGTTTACCTGCCGGTACAGCCCCAATTCAGCAGGAGGGACAAAACCCGCTGCCTGTTCAATATCGTTGAGGCGCGCTCCCTGAGCTACCAGGAATGTCAGATAAGTGTGCCTTAACGCGGCTATTGAAAACTGGTCCGGATATGGCAGTCCGGCATCATGCGCCACGTTAATGATCATCTGATCTAATTGACTGGCATCCAGGCGGCCGCTCAATACAGTGCCTTCAGGGTCATTTTCTGTTTCGCACAATAATCTTACGCATTCGTTGGTCAGGTCCAGGATTCTGGCAAACTCGCCATGAACCTTAAGCGCGCCTTTTTCCACCAGCACGTCCTGATATCGTACTTTCGGTAATTCCTCTGGGGCTACGCCGCTCAGTAACAGGGCGATAACCAGTTTGCCGTCACGATTAGCGGCTTTGTAAAGCCCCTGACAGTCTTTTTCACTCAGTAAACGGGCATTACTCGCTGGCGCCTCATGACCAAGTTGCATGGGTGCCTGCTGATGCCCTAACTGAGCGACCTTTTGTTGTTCAAGCGCCTGATGGGCAGCCATTTGCTGCTCCAGGGTAAGTCCCTGGTTAGGCACCACGTTATAACTGGTAAAGGTCGGCGCGGGTGCTTGCTGGCGATGAATCGAGCTAAACAGTTGCAGCGCCAGTAAACCAAGAATAATCGCTGCTGCCAACGCGATGGCAGAGTCCCGCCAGTAGTGTGGCGCAATGGGGAAGTCCGGTTCAAAGGGTTGTTCCAGGATATTAATGGTTGGCTGCATGGGCTTTTGTACCTCTGCCTGTACCAATTGATCCCGCAACGTCTGCGATTGCAGTTGCAACTGCTCAAGAGCACCGTCAAGACGCGCGTATTCTTCAAGCTTCTGATTAAAGGCCTGGGCATCTAGCGACAATTGTTTAAGTTCGTTTTCCAGTTGCTGCTGCTTTTGCTGGGAAGACGAGACTGTGCGCTTGAGCTCTTCCAGGTAACGCTGCTGACTTTCTGTCACCGTCTTATCGTAGTTGTCCCTGAGCTCTTCAAGCTTACGCTTTTTGCCAACGATCTCAGGGTCCATATTCATATAGGTGGGGGTGAAATTTTCGGCCAGTTCGGCCAGTTGCCCTTCCAATTCGGCTATCACAGCATAGAGGTTATCCATACGCGCTTTATCGCTGGGATGAAAGACCATTTCGCCGCTGGCAATACTCTGGCGAACAGTGGCCAGTTCAGCCTCGGCCTCGGCCTGCATAGACTCTGCTTCATCCAGGGCTGCACCTTTGCTCTTAATTTTCGCTAGTACACGGTTTTCGTCACGCTCCAGTGAAACAATATTATTTTCCTCACCGAAGGCCTGCACTACTGCCCGTTGGGCATTAATTTTTTCTTCCAGCACGAGGAGCTTTTCCTGTTCGACACTGATAGTTTCTTCGGTATTCGCTATGGTCTCGGCCGACAGTTGTTGAAGGTACAGACTCAACCAGTGCTCGAGTACAGGCTTTAACAGGGTTTTATCTTCGCCACTGGCATACAGACTAATTATACGGCTGCTGGTGTTAGCTTCAGTGCTCAGCATACCGGCCAGTTGCTCGGGAGAAATAGACAATGAATCGTAGGCCAGCAGTCGGGCGCTCAAATCATTAAACACACGGTTACTGGTGAGGCGCTGGTTGTTCAGTGTGATTTGTTCAACCGGTACAGTGCTTTGTGCGGTGCTATGCTGCTGAGCATAACTAAAATGAACAATGGCCTGACTTTGATAAATCTCTGCCCGCGACCAAATCCACGCCAGCGCAGCAACAAATACCACCAGAAAGGTTAAGCTTAACACTAACCATTTTTGCTTTTGCAGTTTTCTGGCTTCTTCCTCTGAACGCATATCTGCGTTACCAGTGACAAATTGTGATGGCGTCACTTCGACTTTGCCATTAAATGCCATGAGTTATTTCCATATTCCAACGCCAATGCCCTCGTCTTGGCAGACAGGGGCTGATTACTTTTCTGGCAGTTAGATTATCAGCTAATGTCTGGCTACGCGACCACTATTGGGCGCTATCCGTGCTCCGCGGCGGATTTTCTCCTTAGGGTTAATCCGCCTGAACATTTACAAACCGGCAACAAAGGTTTTATAGGCATCTACTGCAATCGGACTTCGCATAAGCCTGTCATGACCGACGCCTTCGACCACCACCAGGTTTTTATTTTCCGAAGGTGATACACGGTACAGTATCTGGCTGTATTTAGGTGGTGTAGTCAGATCTTTTTCACCCACTAAAATTAACAACGGCCCCTGATAACTGCCTACCTGGTAAGCGTTATCCACTGCTGCCAGCTTGGGCGACAGTTTGATCCGTGTAAACCAGTCCGACCAGCCCGGCGAGTTGTCGTTGATAAGCTGAGAAAGGTTAACAATGGGCTTTTCCAGCACCAGCGCAGCCGGACTGCGCTGCAGTGCTACATTGGCCGCTACGGCAGTACCCAGTTCTATACCGTGCACAATAAAGGGTTTATCATTGCGCAATTTATCGGCGGCAAAATCATAAATAGCCAGAGCATCGGCCATCATAGCTTCAGGGTCGAGCTTGGTTGGTTTATCACTAATTCCGGCACCGGGATAATCAAACCACATTACGTTGGCCGGGATGGCGCCAAACCGGTGCACAATATTGGCTGATTGGTTAATGGTCATTCCGTTGCCACCAAACAACAAAATATTGGCTTTTGCGTCATGATAAAGCGCCTGAATACCCCGTAAGGTGTACCCTTGTTCGCTTTTCAGACTCACTGCTTTAAGCGCCACCGACATATCATCTTTAAATGCCTGCTCCTGAAAACGGGTGAGATTCAGCTTTTCGGTTTTGGCTGACTGAAAAATAAGATTGTCTGGCGTGACGTTAATCACACATCCGGTAATTGCCACGGCGATGACGGTAATGATAGAAGCTATGATAAAACGGCGCATGCCTTTCCCTGGATAACCCTTAACTCCTTTAAGCGTATCAGTAAAATCGCAAAAAATCATGCAGGGTCATATATTTACTTGGTGGTTTGAGCAGTTATATCAATCCTCATAGCATAGCTTATAAAAAAGAAGGGAGAGCACCGCCCTACTCGGTACTCCCCCTTAGAACAACAAGGTACTTAAAAGTAATGACTTACTGTGGTTCGCGCAGATGGAAAATCTGACAGCGTGTAGCCAAATCAGGCTGCTGCGCAATATTGGTTCCTTCGGCCAGGCCACAGTCGGTTAAGCCCAGCGGCAAACGCGTATAGCGGTTAAACAGCATCATGCCGCCGCCGTCTTTCGGCGTTAAACGCCACTGCGCTGTTTTCTCATCGCAGTTCACCATACTTATGTTGGCACCCGGGACAACCTGGTTGGCATCTACGCCTACACATAACTCACTGTCAGCGTCTTGCTTCAGCGACAGATAGCCCGTGTCGGTTGGCACAAATAACCAGCTTTGCTCAGCCTTATAATCAAAGGCTTGCTGTTCAATATTATCGCCCTTCACGGCCAGTGCCTTACCACTTTGCTGGCTCATCAGGGCAACTTCACCCATAGGACGCAGTTGCCATTGATTACAGGCACTGTCGGTATTGTGCTGCAGCACTGCCTGATTAGCCGATGCAGAGCACCCGGCAACCGCCAGAGGCTTACCTGAATAACGGTTACTCAGCGTAACGTTGCCGTCAATGCCGGCTTCCACTTTCCATTGCTGGCAGTAGTTATTACGCCAGGCCGCCGATTGCACACGGGCATTGTCGGCAGTAGCACAACCGGCTACCTCAAGAAACTTACTGTCTTCGCGATTTGCCAGACGAATAAAACCATCGGTGGTCGAGTCCAGCACCCACTGGCCGTTAGTCCCTGCACACTGGCGCTGCACTGCACGGTTGTCTTCCGGGTCTGGTGAGATATCCAGGCACAGTTCACTGGTTGCATTTACCAGTTGATAACGCTGACCCTGTACACGGGTTACCAATGGGCCGTTCTCACCTGATGGTGGCGCTACTTCCACACCCGGCGTTAAAGGCTCACCAAATTCCGGTTCGCCGGTCTCTGACCAGGTAAATTTCTGTGCGCGTAATGACCGGGTAGCACTACAGCCATGCTCAACCGAGTCATTGCCGTGATACACCAACCAGTCTTCACTACCATCCGGCGAGGTGAAGAAGCCGTTATGGCCGGGGCCGAATACGGTTTCGGTGCGGCTGAAAACAGGTTCCGGCGATTTGGTCCAGTGCTCAGGATTCATCGGATCGTTACCGGTTAATTCCAGTAAGCCGAGTTTATAATCCGGCGTGTTACAAAAACTGGCTGAATAGGTCATGAAAGTGCGGCCGTTGTGCTGCAGAATTTCAGCCCCTTCGGTAACCTTACGGCCACTGATTTCCCAGTCCAGCTCTGGTGTCGTCAGCACCATATGTTCCTGGTCTTTCAGCGTCCACGGGTTTTCCATTTCAGCAATAATGTTAAGCTGTGTATCACCACGCCACTGTGAATAGATCACGTAGAGCTTGCCGTCGTGCTCCAGATAGTTCCCATCGATATTCCACACTTCAGGCATCAATGCGCCTTTGTACTGATAAGGCCCCATTGGATCGTCACCCACACTTTCCAGTACGTTGAGGTGCTGATAATCCAGCGTGCCGTCCTGTCCGGCGGTGTACATCATGTACCAGCGATAGCCGTTTGGCCCTTTTAAGCGGTGGAATTCGAACGCCCAGAAGTTACAGCAACGCTCAGGGTCAGTGGATGACCAAACATTTACCGGCGTCGCATCAGCTAAACCTGCAAGCGTTGGCGATTTGCGCATCACTAACTGGGAAGTCCAGGTGGTCGTGGTCAGGTAATAGTTACCATCCCAGTATTCCAGCCATGGATCGGCGCCATTAGGAAACAGGGGGTTAGTGAAAATGCCCGATGCTTCAGTGGCGACATTCACCTTGGTTTCAGTGACCTCTTCGTTGTCTGTGCTGTTACAACCGGCAAGGGAAGACATTACCAACAGACCAATACCAAGTCGTTTAAGCGCCTTTGAAATCATGATTTCTCTCTCTATCTGGGTTAACACACCCGCCACCCGGCGGGTGTTACGATTAAAGGCTCAGCGCAGCTTATTTTGTGTCAAA
>JAYZXK010000319.1:0-3545 GCA_036141415.1 Pseudomonadota bacterium | reverse complement strand
AAAGGTTATCGTGGTACCAGTATATACATCCGGCGCGTCGGCAGGCTCACCGGTAGAGTCTATGCTGATGGTTACAGAGGCCAGCGGACGCTACTTTTTAGGTGCAAAACCTGCATTTCTGACCGAAGCAGAAGAAGGGATGCAACTGGTTCTCTCTCCTGAAAAGCAGGTAATAGGAGCGAATGAAGAAGTACGCTATAAAATCAGTGTAGGAAATACCGGTACCGACGCTGTTACGGGACTAACGCTGAAAATGCCGGTTCCTGAAAATATGACGTATGTCAGCAGCAGTGACAATGGCAATGTTATCGACGGTAACGTTGTCTGGACAATTGACACAATGAATCCGGCCATTGGCGATACCCGGTTTGTGACTTTTTTGAGTAACGCAGATTTAAACAATGGTGATGTGCTGGAAACGGAAGCCTGGCTGGAAACCACTCAACGATTGCAGCGTTCTACAGATTCTTTGGTGATACGCAACAATATTGCACTCACACTCACGGCAACCGTGTTGGGTGACCAGCGACAGTACAACCATTTCGCTTACTTTAAATACGTTATTGCCAATGAGGGGGCTTTGAATATTTCGGATGTGTCCCTGTATATCAATACCGCCAGTCGCACCTCATACCGCCAGGTGAGCCCAGGATTAACCGGCGGCTGCACAAACGAGTGTGATCCTGGCGAATGGGGACGCTGGGAATTTGGTACGCTGGCGCCCGGTGAGTCCAGAGTGGTGACTGTGCCAGTTGGCATGACATCTAATGTGTTCGGCGAACCTTTAGAAAGCCACGCGTTGGTCACAGAAGGTTCAGGTCGATATACACTGAGCTTAAGACCAACGGTTGTAAATCAAAGTGAAGCCGGGATGCAACTTAGTATGACCCCAGATAAACAAATGCTGGAACCCGGGGATGTGGTGGAATATCAACTCGCTTACGGCAATACTGGTGCAGATGCACTGACTAGCGGAACCCTGGTAATGCCAATTCCTGCCGGTATGACCTATTTGTCGAGCAGTGACAATGGCGAATTCGCTGGTGATCAAGTGAGCTGGAATTTAGCAACGGTGAACCCTGGGATTGGTAATCTTCGAACCGTCAAGCTGCAGGTCAGTAATGACTTACCCGAAGGCAGTGTAGTTGCGTTCGAATCGATGATCCTGAATCCAGACCGAATTCAGCGCTCAACAGATTCCGTGGTCATCACAGACAACCTGGATCTGACCTTAACGACCACGGTGTCCAAAGAGATGCACCAGAATGGATTTTACACCTATTATCATTATACCGTAGCCAATAAAGGTATGCTGGATATCGCGGATATTCAGATGTGGATGAAAACGGGCTTAAGAACCAATTTTAGCAACGCAATGCCTCGTATAAGCGGTGGCTGCACAAATGACTGTGATGCGAATGAATGGGCGCGCTGGGACATTGGCACACTCAGCCCAGGTGAGTCGAGCGTTATTACTATCCCGCTCTATTCATCAAACCCTATTGTTGGTGAGCCTTTAGAAAGCCATGTGGCCGTGCGAGATGCCAGTGGCAGGTATTGGCTGGGAACACGTCCTACCCTTATCGCCAGAGACTCCGCTGTTATGGATGTGGCGTTAACCTCGACAACCAGTCTGGTTGAGCCTGGAGAAACGCAGGAATTCACCTTTGCATATGGTAATCCAACCAGCGACACCTATGAAAATGCGTTACTGAGTTTACCCTTGCCGATGGGCTATACGCTTCAGCAAGCCAGTGGAACTTACGAACTGGTAGATGATACCGTCTATTGGCCGCTGGGGGATATTGCCCCCAACAAAGGGGGCCAGCTATCGGTTTCTTTACTGGTTGATAGTAATATTACACCGGGCGAGGTATTGAAGCTTCATGCCAGTCTCGATAGCGGAGGAAATATCCATCAGTCTACCGGCAGTAGCATTGCTACTACAGTAGCAGGCAGCTTGCCGTTCTCGCTGGATGTGGACTCTGAATACACTACTCCTCTGGTGCCTTACAGTGTGCTGGATACAACCTTAACGGCCAGTGTGCTCAGTCAAACTCAGTTGGCAAATGTCAGGATGTTTGCGCTCACTTCTCAATACACTACTGCGGCAAATACCGGCATGACAGGGGGCTGCACTAACAGTTGTGATTCTGGTGAATGGGCTCGTTGGGAAATGGGAAATATGGATGCCGGACATCAGGAAGCCAAGCTCTTTACGCAAACGGCTTCCGGTAGTCTGTTTGGCGGTAAATTGCTTATATCTAATTATATGTTATTTACCGATAGTTCGCCTAATTTAACGCAGGCGATCATGCATGTAGCACCAGCTGGTGATTTAGTTAGCGTAAATGCTCTGGAAGATACCGACGGGGATGGCATTCCGGATTGGTGGGAGATTCGTTACATGCCCTATATGAACTGGCTGGACTCCGCAGACGCCAGCTATGATGCCGATAGCGATGGCTATTCAAACTACGATGAGTATGCCAATGACAAAATCCCAACAGACGATATCAGTACCCCTGATGACTTTGATGGCGATCTTATTTCAGATTTGCTCGACGAAGACGATGACAATGATGGCTATCCGGATACGGAAGATGCTTATCCATTTGATGCAAGCAAACATCGCTTAGTTAAGAACGATGTAAATGGTGATGGTAACTCAGATATTTTATGGCGCAGTTATACCAAAGGCTGGAACTTCCTGTGGGCCATGGACGGTACGGCAACGGCCAGTACTACTCCTATTAATGTAGTTCCCGGTACCGCTTGGGATATGGTTGGTCAGGGCGATTACGATGCTGACGGCAAATCGGATATTTTCTGGCGAAATAATGACACCGGGCAAAACTTTATTTACCTCATGGATGGGGCGGTCTACAAGTCGCGGTATACGCTTAACTATGTCGGCGCAACAGACTGGCGGGTAGCAGGCAGTGGCGACTTTGATGGCGATGGTAAAGGTGACGTACTTTGGCGCAACATAAACCGTGGCGATACATGGTTCTACCTAATGGACGCAGGTGTAATTCGTGACAGCCTGCCTTCGCTTCTGGTCGCCGACACGGATTACGAGATAGTCGCAACTGGTGATATTGATGGCGATGGCGATGATGACGTCATTTGGCGCCATTCGGTATCCGGGGTTAATTATATATGGTTAATGCAAGGTGGTTCCATTGTAAGCCGGTATACGTTAAACACTGTCAATACCGAATGGGACATAGCCGGAACAGGAGACCTGGATGGCGACGGCACCGACGATATCATCCTGCGCAATCAGGTAAGCGGTGAAAACTGGGTGTATTTCATGGAAGCCGGGCAGATACGCGAGAGCACACTCATTAACACCGTGGCTGATACCAACTGGCAAATAGCTAACATTGGTGATTACGATGGCGACGGCAAATCAGACTTTTTGTGGCGCCATGCAGAAGATGCCCGCAACATCATTCACTTAATGGATGGCACTACCCGTAAAGCCAGCGGCGTATTGAAAAATACCGATGAGACCTGGAGGGTGGCCCAATAGGAGCCCC
>JAYZXK010000318.1:0-4733 GCA_036141415.1 Pseudomonadota bacterium | reverse complement strand
TGAGATTTGAAACTATTTGTGCGAAGACACAATTAGGTAATTTTGCCAGTACTTGCACCAGGTGATGAAATCCAGTGACCCAATGCAAGTCATAACCTAATTTATATATCGTGGCGCACCGACCGAACGGAAAGTTGAAAGCCACCTGGCGCTAAAATTCTATTTAGAACCGAGACGCGTGGATCAGTATTCCCTTTCTCTATATCACGAAGAGTTTTATCGGACACCTTAATAAATTTCGCGTATTGTGTTTGCGTCATGCCATAAAGTTGAGTTCGAACCTGCTTAACAAGTTCGCCTATGCCAATAACATTGTTAGCAAGATCATTTTCGAGCTGCGCTAAAATATCTTTTCGTTGTTCGCCCGATAAGCTAGCCATCATAGACTCCCATCTCTACTAATTTATTTTTAACCTTGCTAAACCCAATCGCCGGAAAATTTAATATCTCGTCTGGGCAATTTAATCTTGTTAACCGCTCAGGCAAGTCGATTAATTTTTCTGCCAGTTGCTGCAAAAATAAAATCATCTCATTCGGCTCACAAAAATCTGAAAGCTGCTCAGCAATGTTTGAAAAATTAACGTGCCCACCCACTTCACAATTTCGGCCCCACTTAAATAAACGAGTTATGCCTTCTTCGTCTGCTTTCATAGGTGCAAAATCATAGATGGGTGCAAAACAAATATCGCCGTCAAATTTTAAAAATGAAATATTGCGGCCATGGTTATCAGAGTTGCCGAAGACAATGTTTAAAAAATCTCTAACAACATATTGCTTAGCAAATTCGCTTTTCGTCATTTGAGTTGCAGAATTTATTCTTCGCCATACGGCCTCCATAACGTAAAAATGATCTTGATAACTGCCGGGTTCCGCATCAATGATTGAATAAATACTCTCTAATCCAATACGATTAGCCACACCATTTTCTAAGTAGACGTCAAAGCGAGGTAGCCATAAACTAACTTGGGCGCTTTGCTTATCTTCTAATATTTTTAGCCTTTCGGCATCTATCGTTTTTACATTGGTATCTTGAAGGATTTCTGAAAGTGCCTTATAAAACACGCCCTCTGCTTTTAGAATATTATTATCTCGAGCCGTGCGCCTATTTCTAGCGAACTTGGTTAAATATGGAGTGGCGGTCAATGGCTTACCTGCAAAGTCCCCGTCAATGAAAACATTGCCTTCTTCAAGCATCAGTAGCAGCTTCGGTGCGACACCACCAGCTCCTGTCGCCCCCCCAACTGCGGCGCCTTGTTCAGTAGCATACTCTAAGAAATCATATTGCAATGAAATCACGTCATTTATGGGAAAGCGACGGGGGTCGTTATTAGCTTCTGTCGGCACTGATTCTTTAATTCGTAAATTGCCAACGGGCGCCATACAAGCATGAGTCAGCAGCGCGTAATTTTGCTGAAACTCGTTTGAGCGACTGACATTAAGATACTTGAGCCACCAATCTCGAGATTTTCCCACTGGCAAAATATCATCTAATAAAGCTGGCCAATTAGGATAGTCTTTAGGAACAATACTAATGGGCGCATTAACTGAGCATGCCCAACAATCTTTAACCTCATAACTAGCGACCTTAGCAATGTACTCTTGCTCATAGTAAAGCGAACAACTTGCACTGAGCCGCTCATCAGAGAAACTCAACGTCGCAGCATCCCACCATTGACCTTGATTAAATAATTGTAGTGTGACTGTTTGCATCAACCACCCAGTAGTTTGTTACCGTTTAACTATTGATATTAGCAATATTTCGGTAGAAATCTACCGATTATTGTGCGGTAGACAGCCTAGCTCGGTACTTTACTACCGTTGTCCACTTCCCTTTTAATGGGACAGTTCTAAATTAGAGTATTCCAGTTTTGCCCGGTAAGCTGCCAGAGGCAGGTTACCCAGACTTTCATGGATTCTTTCTTCGTTATAAACCAGTCGCCAGTACCAGGCCATTTCTCTTACCTGATCGAGATTCTCAAACAAGTAGGCATCCAGAATATCGAATAACAGTTAACTTATTTCAATAGTTTCATCCTGGCCGCTTAATTAAGCAGCTTTTTATTATTACCCCTTCAATAAATCACCGCTACCAGTGAATATAATTACTTTTACATAACGGTGATGAATTTCTCGCAAACTGCAAATCTTATTGAAGCGCTGGTAAAATCCGCCCCATCCACATTCCACAAAAAAGCCCCTTCGTCGGGGCTTCGTTAATAATAATGATGGTATTCTCGGTTATGAACTAGAAATGATAACGCGCTGTCAGCCCCACCACTGAATAATCAGCTCCGCCAGTGTAACCGAGGTTAACCGAAGCAGCTTCGGTAACAAAATAACCCGCCTCCACACGATAAACAAACTCCGTATCAGCGCCATCAGTGTCGAATCGCTCAGCACCGACAGAACCTTTGAGGACAAAGTCGTTGACGTTAAGAATATATCGTGCAGCCGCACTGAAATAGTTTTCATCAGCAGACTCAGAGTAGCTATCGCTAATGGTTTCCAGAATTGGATTTCCGTCGATATCCGTATAACGGATTTCTGCAGTAAAATCGACATCCGCAGTTGCATCAAGGTTACCGTATGCAACCATTAGGTCGATAGTAGCGCCGTCGCTGACATCCCAGATATAACCGGCGCCAAGCTCATAACGGGTAGTGGTAAGTTCCAGATTCGCCCGCTCATCAACCTCGACACCGGGTTCTGATATGCCGTAGTTTTGATTGGTAACGTCCGCCGCTCTCATGTACTGGCCAGAAATAAAAAACTGATCGAATTGCTTAGCCGCGCTAACCGAAATACCGGCTGGCTTTACTTCATCAATATCGTCGATTTCAAACTGAACATAGCCTGCTTCGACATAATTAAACTGCGGATTGTTTGCGCTAGTTTGGGCCATAGCCTGATATGAAGTGAGCAATACTGATATCGCCAGAGAGGTTTTTTTCATGTGGTTTTTTCCTTATAACCATTAAAATATCAAACTTATCAACCAACTATTGAGCGTCGGTCGGAAAAGTTGCGCTGAGCTTAAATGAAAAAGGTGACATTTTCACGTTTAATTTTTGCCTGGATAAAAACGGCATAAACACTCAATTCCAACCGCCAGAACCCACCCGGTTTGGTTAATTTCGCTGATGTGCCATACTCCCGGTGCTTACCAAGGAGTACTTCATGAGCCAATACAAAGAAATATTTCTGGCTGCACGCCCCGATGGAAGTCCTATCGGCCCGCAGTTGTTTGAAGTCGTGACTAAAGAGATCCCACTGCCTGGCCATGGCGAGCTGCTGGTTAAGCAAACTCACATGTCGATGGATCCGGCCATGCTGGGCTGGATGATGCCCGATGAAGACAGCTATATCCCGCCGGTGCCCCTTAATACCCGCATGCGCTCAAGCGGATACGGCGAAGTGATTACCTCGAACCACCCGGATTTTTCACCAGGCGATAAGGTAATGGGCATGATGGGCTGGACCGAATATACCCTGAGCGACGGTAAAGGCCTCAACAAACTGCCCGCTGGCGTCGACGGTGAAACCGCGCTGGCGTCGACGGTGAAACCGCGCTGGCGGTGTTTGGGTTGCCGGGCCTGACCGCCACCCAGGGCCTGTTTACTATTGGCAAACCACAGGCCGGTGAGACCCTGGTAGTCACCGGCGCAGCAGGCTCGGTTGGATCTATGGTTGGCCAGTTGGCAAAAGACGAAGGACTGCGGGTTATCGGCGTGGTTGGCAGTGAGGAAAAAGCAGACTGGATAGTCAACGAACTTGGCTTTGACGGCGCGGTCAATTACAAAACCGATGATTTAGCCGCTAAGCTTAAAGCGCTGACTCCGCAGGGCGTTGATGTTTTCTTTGAAAACACCGGCGGCCCGGTGCAACAGCACATTTTTGATCGCATGAATGTACACGGGCGAATAGTTGTTTGCGGCATGATTGCCGATTACACCGCCGCATCGCCAGCGCCGGGGCCTAACTGGATCCCGCTGATAAAGAAACGGATTGTAATTCAGGGTTTTGCCATGCCCGACCATCTGCATGAAGCGCCCAGGCTGCTTAGCAAGCTCACTCCCGACGTAACCGCCGGCAAGATTAAATACCGGACTCATGTATTAGACGGACTGGAAAGCGCCATGAGCGCGCTTAACCTGTTTTTTAGCGGCGCCAATCAAGGCAAGCTGCTTATCCGGCTGTAGCCACGCAACAGGGTGCTGGCCGGTGTTGTCTGCTCAGCGCCCTTTGCTCAACACCATATCGACATGAGGAATGCCATCTTCCAGGTAGTCCTCAGAGTTTCTGACAAAGCCAAACTGCTGATAAACCTTTTCAAGATAGACCTGTGCACCGATCTGAATGTCCGTATCCGGCCACAGCCGCTGACATTCTTCTAACGCTTTACTGATAAGTTGCTGCCCGTATTTTTTACCTCTGGTGTGCCCGGCTACAGCGACCCGGCCAATACTCACCTGTGGAAAGCTGACGCCGGGTGGTAACAACCTGGCGTAGGCCACCAGCTCACTATTACTGGTACCCAACAGGTGATAAACCCCATAGTTACGGTCTTTATCGTCGAGTTCCGGATAGGGGCAGTTTTGCTCCACCACAAATACGTCGGTGCGTAATTTGAGTAATTCGTAGAGCTGGTCGGTAGTAAGCTGAGAGAAGGGTAACGAGCACCAGTTAAGCATAAAGACCTCCGCGATAATGCTGGCAGAGATGATTGCCGATCC
>JAYZXK010000317.1:0-10203 GCA_036141415.1 Pseudomonadota bacterium | reverse complement strand
CAGAAAGCAAGATGCCTATTATTATGTTAACCGCCAAAGGCGATGAGGTTGACCGTATTATCGGGCTGGAAATGGGTGCCGATGACTACCTGCCAAAACCATTTAATCCGCGGGAGTTGCTTGCCCGCGCGAAAGCCGTGCTACGTCGTCAGACACACGAGGCCCCCGGCGCGCCATCCATGGAAGAACAAATTGTCGAGTTTGGCACTTACCGGTTAAACCTGGCTACCCGCGAGATGACCGACGACGGCAAGTCCTTGTCGCTCACCAGCGGCGAATTTGCGGTCTTAAAATCACTGGTTACTCACCCCCGTGAGCCGTTGTCCCGCGACAAACTGATGAATCTGGCCAGAGGCCGTGACTACAGCGCTCTGGAACGCAGCATCGATGTTCAGGTATCCCGCCTGCGCCGTATGCTGGAAGAAGATCCAGCCAATCCACGTTACATCCAGACGGTATGGGGTTTAGGTTATGTGTTCGTGCCGGATGGCGCGGTTGCCCAGTAACTTAACCAGTGCGATTACTCCCTAAAAGCGCCTTTGGCCAAACCGTACTGCTGATTGGCGTTTTATTGTTGATCAACCAGGTCGTCTCTTACCTGTCGGTCACCATGTATTTTATCCGGCCCAGTTACGAGCAAATCAACAGCCTGATTGCCACCCAGGCTGCCACACTCAAAACTCACGTGGACGAACTCAACGACCCGGAATACCTGCGTACCTTAAAAGCCCAAACCGGTATTCGCATTTTTACTGATACCGAAGCAAAGGCTGCCAGATTGGGGCAGGCTACCTTTTATCAGTTTATGTCTGCCCAGGTCACCGAGCAGTTGGACGAAAAAGCCGAAGTGCGCATTAGTGCGCCCCAGCTTGATCAGCAATCCACGCCTTATTATGTCTGGATCAAAATCGCCAGCCTGCCAGACAATTGGATCCGCGTACCGGTGTACGGCTTAAGTGAAGCCAATATCTTCCCATTAACCCTGTATCTGTTGCTAATTGGTATTTTAAGTGTGGGTGGCGGCTGGCTGTTTGTATTTCGCCTTAACCGGCCATTGAGCGCACTGCAGCGCGCCGCAATCAAAGTGGGCAGGGGTCAGTTTCCGCCACCGCTGAAAGAAGATGGCACCAGCGAAATGATTGAGGTAACCAAAGCGTTTAACCGCATGAACCAGGGTATCAAGCAGTTAGAGCATGATCGCATGGTAATGACGGCGGGGATTTCCCACGACCTGCGCACCCCTCTTACCCGTATTCGCCTGGCCACCGAAATGCTGCCCGAGGATCAGGACTGGGTGAAAGAAGGCATCGTCAGCGACATCGAAGACATGAATGCAATTATCGATCAGTTCATCGAGTATGCCCGGCAGGAACAACAGGAACGCCAGACCATTGCCAACCTGAACCCGTTAATTACCGAATTAACCGATGCCCGTAATACCAATCAGCAGTTTAATCCTTCCGCGGAAGACCGTCAGTCTATTCACCTCGAGCTCAACCCACTGCCGAATATTCCATTGCGTAAAGTCGCCCTCAAACGGGTGTTGGATAATCTGATTGAAAACGCCTTCCGCTACGGCAGTAACCATATAGAAATCACCACCTATTTCGACAAAAAGCAAAACCGGGTGGTCTGTAAAGTACGGGATTTTGGTCAGGGCATTCCTGAGGATAGTCTGGAAAACGTCTTCCGTCCCTTCTCTCAGGGCGACTCAGCCCGCAACTCCGGCGGTTCAGGGCTGGGACTGGCCATCACCAAGCGGATTATCGAGATGCATGGCGGGCAGATTAACCTGCGCAATCACCCCAAAGAAGGCCTGATTGCTGAGTTCTGGCTGCCCAGCGAGGGGCTGTAATACACCTAGCCTCGCTTAATAATGCGGCTGTAAAACCAGGTGGCACTCCAGAGTAGCACCGCCGCCATCGGCACAGCCCAGTAAGCCACTTCAATAGAAGCTATCCCGGCCCAGGCACCGGTACCAAGCGACACCAGTTGCACCCCCATGGCATTCCCAAGAATGGTTATTCCTGATAACAACGGGCCTTTTTCGCTGTCGATATTCATGGCGGCAGAGAGGATTAATGGGAAGAGGCCGCCAAGCCCCAGACCTAACAGGAAGTTACCCAGCATTATCGGCATAAAGGTATCGCCCAGCTTGGCAATAATGGCCCCGGCCAGCAGCATAGTGACCAGCACCACCATTAACCGGTGCACGCTAAACCAGCGCAGAAAATACGCAAAGGTCAAACGACTCAACGCCATTCCACCGGTAAAACCAGCTAGCAGCAAGCGGGCTGCATCCCCGTCGAAACCCAGGCCCTGCTGTGCGTAACTCACAAACCAGTTAACCGTACCAAATTCCACCGCTCCATAGCCAAAACTGGCAACCGCCAACAATAAAAACACCGGCTGACGCACGATAGTGGCAAACGCCAGGGTTTGTTTAGGCGCCGACTCCTGCTGTTTCTCAACCGGTAATTTTGCATTGGCATTGCGCACACTTAGAAAAGTAAACAGCGCCAGAATAACCCACAAACCGGCCAGAAAGTGCAGCGGCAAGCGCCAGTTAGCCTGCCACAAGAAGATAAGCGACACATAGAAAGACGCCACCAGCGTGCCCAGGCTAAACATAAAGTCCATAATGCCCATCATGGCAAAGCGCTTTTCCACATAAAGCTGAGCGATAACGGTATGACCAATGGTAATTTTACAGGAACTCAGTACGCCAACAATAAACACAATCACCAGCAATCCCAGCCAGTTTGGCATTAAGCCGGCGATAACGATGAACAGGGCATTCACCAGCGACAAACCGGCAAACAACGGCAAGAACTCAAATCGCGACGCATATTTGCCACCAATAATCGCGCCCATCATCATGCCCAGTGAAAACAACGTAAACAATGCTCCGCTGACAAAACTGCTCATAGTCAGCTCTGCCGCCATTCGAGGCAACAGGATCCCCCACATCAGCAACAGGATGCCGAGCAGAAAAAAGCCGCTGAATATTACGGTGGTGGCCAGGGTTCGATTCATTGTTTCTCCGTAAGACGCATCAGTCCGGCTCTCAGGGACGAGCCGGCTACGCTAGCAATAACATCGAAACTGTGGGCACATCAACAAGAATTCGTATGCAGCGAGTGATTTCGTTAATGTACTTAACAAATCTGGTAATCACCGCCGCATGCAAAAGAAAGTATGAGAAAAGGGTTAACTACGCTCGGCTAGCCGTTGCCGCGCACCAGGCTTTCCAGGCGCGCCAACTCTTGTTCCAGTGAATTCGCCGGCATTGTAGTGCCAGCCCGGGTATACCAATAACGGGCATTAAACTCATCCCCCTCAACCCGGTGCAGGTAGCCGTGGATCAGGCAGGAAAATTCATCGTTATAGTCCTGAACCAGATCGTGAGAGCCATCCCAGTCACCGGCTCTGGCCAGCTCAAGCGCTCTAATGTGAAAATCAGCCATCAATAAACCGCTTACTGTGAGGCTTCTGGTGCACTGTTATAGCCGCTCTTTAACGCTTCCACGTCAATTTCATCAAAGCAATACTCTGTATGGCAGTACTGACAGTTCATGTTAATCGAACCTTCTTCTTTGATAATCGCCAGCAGTTCGGCTTTGTCGATGTTGCGCAATGCTTCGGCGCTACGTTCACGTGAGCAGGTACAGGCAAAGGTCACCGCTTCCGGCGCATACACTTCAACGGTTTGTTCATGGTACAAACGGTGCAATACATCCTGTGCAGGCAAAGCAAACAACTCTTCGGGTGTCATGGTTTCAGTTAAGGTGCAGAGGTGCTCAAATTCACTGTCAGCGGTCACGTTAGTGGCTTCACTGCTGGTTGGCACTACCTGCAAAAACATCCCGGCCACTTTAGGCGCGTTTTTGTCTGCTAAGTCAGTGTGAATAAACACGCGGGTTGCCAATTGTTCTGAGCGTTCAAAGTAATCTTCAATACAGCCGGCCAACGAGCCTTTATCAAGCGCTACAACGCCCTGATAACGCTCTCCTTCGGTAGGCGTAATGGTAATAACCAGCACAGCGTTAGCCACCAGATCGGCAAAGCTGGCAGTCGATAAATCGGCTTCCTCGTCCCAGCGTGCCACGCCCCGTAATGTCTGTTCGTGGGTGGCATTGACCACGGCATAACGCACTTTACCCTGACTTTGAATTTGAAGCCCCACTTCCCCTTCAAACTTGAGGGTAGCGGTTAACAAACTGGCAGCTGCGGCCATCTCGGCCAGCAGTTGCTGTATCGCCAGCGGGTAGTCGGTGCTATGTACGATTGGCTTTAAAGTGTCCTGCAATCTAACCAATTCACCGCGCACGCTGGCATCAGTGAATAAATAACGATGTAACTGATCAAACTGATTCATGGTTTTTCCTGTCTTTCATCAGTGTTATCACTGATGTTTAAATTTAATAAGTTCGCGACGCTGCTTTTTGTCGGGGCGGCTTTCCGGTCGCGGATTATGAAAGCTTTGCGATTTTCGGGCGGCCTGATTCTCTTCCCTTTTAGCGATGCTCTGAGGCGTCTCTTCATATAATAGCTGAGCGTCTTTTGCCGGCAGGCGTTTTTCAGAAACGTCCTGAATTATGAGCTCTTTTACATCCCAGCCGGCGGGCACCCGAATGGCCGCGCCGGGCTCAACAATTTTACCCGGCTTGCTTTTTTGCCCGTTGTAGTGAACTTTTCCGGCCTGAATCAGGTCTCTTGCCAGTGCACGGGTTTTGGTTAACCTCGCTGCCCAGAGCCATTTGTCCAGCCGGACCTTTAGTTCATTGGTTGCATCATTAGCCATTGGTTTTTCTCATGCGTTTAATTACTAAACTGTAATATAATTTTAACCTGATCGGATTAATGTTGTTGCCCCCGCGCAGACTAGGCTATGATGGGAACGTTTTTTCGCGGTTATTTGTTCACCAATTAGTTGTTTTCAGATGATATTAAATCACACCAGCTTACAAAATTTACCGGCCTTTTTTAGCGCCCACCAACCACGCATTCGACTCGCGGTGGTGGTGTTATTGTGCCTGTATCTCATCGCTTTCGCTGCTGAAATCACCTGGAAACTGATCCCCGAGCCAGGCAACAATGCCAGTTTATCAGGGCTTAACACTGCTGGAGCCCGCCCCACAGGTACGTCGTCAAACTCCCAACGTGGGGTCGATATTAATCAAATACAACGCCTGAATTTATTTGGCGAAGTAAATAAAGCCGCACCACCACCGGTACAGGAAACCATTACCGATGCACCGGAAACCCAGCTTAATCTGGTGCTCTCCGGTGTCGTATCAACCAGCGCTGAAGATCAAGGTACCGCCATCATAGAAAACCGCGGTAAACAAGCCACCTACGCCATTGGCGAAAAAATTGACGGTACCAATGCTACGCTTTCTCAGGTTCATACCGACCGCGTGATTATTAAAAATGGCGGCCGTCACGAAACCCTGATGCTCGATGGTCTGGATTTTACCAAGCGCCGCGCTGCACAACAATCAGCGGCGACCGGCAGAATTACCCGCGGCAATAGTCAGAACAGTACGACCATGGGCAGAATTGATAACAGTCCGCAGCCGGCTCGCGAGTTAAGTGACGAAGCCGTGGCAGCCACCGAGACGCTGCGTGAGAGCCCATCCAGCTTTATTGATTTTATTACCGTGACCCCGGCACTCGAAGGCGGCCAGATGGCCGGCTATAAAGTGAAGCCGGGTAAGAACCCCAGCTTGTTTGAGTCGGTGGGGTTACAAAACGGCGATATTGTGATCCAGATAAACGGATTGGACTTAACCGATCCGGCTCAGGCCAGAGATGCCATGGGCGAATTAAGAACAGCGCAGTCCATCGAGCTGACGGTGGCCCGCGAAGGCGAGTACATTACACTGTATCTGGACATGCCAGAGCAATAATTTAAGCAAGTAAAATACTAAACAGGAATAAAACATGAGGCGAGTTGGTCGAACCTGGTTGACCCGAATGAGCGTAGCAATCTGCACCACACTATTATGTGTGCAGGCAGCGGCAATCGATCGTATGCCCAAATTTCAGGATACGGATATCAACGAATTTATTACGATTGTTGGTAAAAATCTGCAAAAAACCATCATTGTAGACCCCAATGTAAGAGGCAAAATCAGCGTCATCAGCTACGACATGCTGAATGAGGAACAGTATTATCAGTTCTTCTTAAACGTGCTGCAGGTGTACGATTTTGCCGTGGTTGAAATGCCCAACGGTATTTTAAAGGTAGTCCGCTCCAAAGACGCCAAAACCTCCAATATTCCGGTGGTGGAAAACGCGAATCTCGACGGCGACGAAATGATCACCCGCGTAATCCCGGTGTATAACGTGCCAGTACGTGAGCTTGCACAGATTTTACGCCAGCTCAACGATCAGGCCGGTGGTGGTAACGTGGTGAGCCACGACCCATCGAATGTAATGATGCTGACCGGCCGCGCAGCCGTAGTAAACCGTCTGGTTGAAATCATTGAACGGGTTGACCGCGCCGGTGACGAAGAAGTCGACATTGTGAAGCTGCAATTTGCCTCAGCCTCAGAAATGGTGCGCATCATTGAAAGCATCAACAAATCCCAGGGTAAGCAAGCTGCGGGCGGTAAAAGTGAACCCCGCGTAGTAGCCGATGACCGCACCAACAGCATTATCGTAAGCGGCGACTCCAAAGCCCGCAAACGCCTGATTAACCTGGTACAGCGCATGGACCAGGAACTCGAAACCAACGGCAATACCCGGGTTATTTTCCTCAATTACGCCAAAGCCGAAGATCTGGTGAAAGTGTTGCAGGGCGTAAGTGACAGTATACAGGCAGAAGAAACCGCCGGCGCCGGCAATGCCAGACGTACTTCCTCTAATCGTAATGTCAGTATCGATTCACACGAAGACTCCAATGCACTGGTGATCACCGCAGAGCCGGATATGATGCGCTCACTAGAAGAGGTGATTCGCCAGCTGGATATTCGCCGTGCTCAGGTACAGGTTGAAGCCATTATTGTTGAAATGTACGAAGGCGACGGTACGTCTCTGGGCATGCAATTTGTGTCAGAAGCCGGAGGCGGTACGCAGTTTAATAACGGCGTGGTACCGGTAGGCGCGCTGGGTGTAGCCTTGCGTCAGGCAGAAGATCAGACAACTCAGTCAACCTATGTCACCGCAAACGGTGAGGTAGTAACAACTCAGGATACCACCCAGGGCGATTTCACCACCCTCGCCAACCTGCTTGGCGGTGCTAACGGTTTGATCGCCGGGATTGTGGAAAATGGCTGGGGCGCAGTGGTGCAGGCCGTTAGTAACGATACCAACTCAAACGTTCTGGCGACCCCGCATTTAACCACCATGGATAACGAAGAGGCATTCTTTATTGTGGGTCAGGAAGTACCGGTGATCACCGGCCAGACTACCGGCGACAACAACTCTAACCCGTTCCAGACCGTCGATCGTCAGGAAGTGGGTATTAAGCTGCAGGTTACCCCGCAAATCAACGAAGGTAACGCCATTCAGCTAACCATCGAGCAAGAAGTCTCGAGCGTATCCGGTGCCACTTCGGTGGATATTTCAATTAACAAACGTCAAATCAAAACCACGGTTATCGTGGATGACGGCGGCACCATCGTGCTGGGTGGTCTGATTGACGAAGATATTCAGGAGAGTGAATCCAAGGTACCGTTACTGGGTGACATTCCGATTCTTGGCCACCTGTTTAAATCTACCAGCAGCAGCAAGCGCAAAACCAACCTGATGGTATTTTTACGCCCCAAAATCATTCGTGACGGCGTCACCATGAATGAAATCAGCAAGCGTAAATACAATTATATCCGTGCTGAGCAGCTTGAGCGTCAGTCGCGTGGGGTTGCGTTGATGCCTCGTACCGAAACACCGGTATTGCCAAAGTGGGACGACAGTCTGGCGCTGCCGCCTACCTATGAAGATTACCTGAAGCGTCGCGAAGAGGAAGAAGCTCAGCAAAAAGCCCAGGATGGCAACGAATGAGCACCGAAACCAGGCAGCCCGAACTTACCGAATCAGTAGCCAGTGTGGCTGCTGAATCGGCAGAAGAGCTGTTACCGGAAGAAGCGGTAGACGATCAGCAGTTGCCCTTTGGCTTTGCCAAGCGGCATAAGGTACTGCTGGAGCTCAATCAGGAGCCCGCGTTGCTCTATCACACCAGCGACACGCCATTGGAAATCTTCAGCGAAGTCCGTCGTTATCATGCCGGAGCACTGGTACTTAAGGAGCTCCCGCAAGACCAGTTTGAGCCCCTGCTAACCCAGGCGTATCAGCGGGATTCATCGGCAGCCAAGCAGTTAATGGAAGATCTGGGTAACGAGAGTGACTTATTCTCTCTCGCTGAAGAACTGCCGGACACCGAAGATCTGCTCGACAGCGAAGACGACGCGCCCATTATTAAACTCATTAATGCCATGCTCGGCGAAGCCATTAAAGAAGGCGCGTCGGATATCCATATTGAGACCTTTGAAAATCAGTTAGTAGTGCGATTCCGGGTGGATGGCGTACTGCGCGAAATTCTGCGCCCAAACCGCAAACTGTCTTCCATGCTGGTTTCTCGGATCAAGGTCATGGCGAAACTGGATATCGCTGAGAAACGCGTACCCCAGGATGGCCGTATCACGCTGCGTATTGCCGGTCGCGCGGTTGACGTGCGGGTATCTACCTTGCCTTCCAGCCATGGCGAGCGGGTAGTGCTGCGTTTGCTCGACAAAAATAATGCCCGGTTAAATTTAACTGATTTGGGTATGACCCAGGTTAACCGCGATCACTTCTCTACCTTAATTCGTAAACCGCACGGTATTATTCTGGTCACCGGGCCAACCGGCTCTGGTAAAAGCACCACGCTCTACGCCGGCCTCAGCGAAATTAATTCCAAAGACCGTAACATCATGACGGTGGAAGACCCCATCGAATTTGATTTGCAGGGGATTGGTCAGACCCAGGTGAACCCGCGGGTAGAAATGACCTTTGCCCGGGGCCTGCGCGCCATTCTGCGTCAGGATCCGGATGTGGTCATGGTGGGGGAAATTCGAGATATCGAAACCGGCCAGATTGCCGTCCAGGCCAGTTTAACCGGCCACCTGGTGTTATCGACCCTGCACACCAATACCGCAGCCGGTGCTATAACCCGCCTCGAAGATATGGGGGTCGAACCGTTTCTGCTGTCCTCCAGTTTACTGGCCGTGCTGTCACAACGCCTGGTCCGTACACTGTGCCCGGAATGCAAAACACCGCATTCACCCGGCGAGCAGGAAGCGCAGATACTGGGCATCAATGATGCTGCCGATGTAGTGATCTATTCTCCAAAAGGGTGTGCGGCCTGTAATCAAACCGGCTATCGTGGCCGTACTGGTATTCATGAACTGCTTATTGTTGATGAAGCGGTACGCACCATGATGCATGAAGGCAAGGGTGAGCAGGCTATCGAAAAATATATTCGCCAGACCACGCCGAGTATTCGTGAAGACGGTTGCCATAAAGTACTCAGCGGACAAACGTCGCTGGAAGAAGTGCTGCGGGTTACCCGGGAGGATTAATGGCCGCTTTTGCATACAAAGCCATTGCCGCCAACGGGCGCAATAAAAGTGGCGTTCTGGAGGGCGATAACGCCCGGCAAATCCGCCAGCAACTGCGCGAAAAAGGCATGGTGCCACTGGAAGTGGAGCAGGTCGCCGAAAAAAGCGCTAAGCAGACACCTTCAGGGTTTCAGCTGTTTCGTCCGCGAATCTCCGCCAGTGATTTATCACTGCTTACCCGTCAGCTTGCCACCCTGGTTGAATCAGCGTTACCCATTGAGGAAGCGCTACTGGCCGTTGCCGAGCAAAGTGAAAAGCCGCGCCATAAAAATATGATGATGGCGGTTCGCAGCCGCGTGGTTGAAGGTTACACTCTGGCCGACGCACTCAGCGAATTTCCCAGCGTATTTGATGATTTATACCGCGCTATGGTCGCCGCCGGCGAAAAGTCAGGGCATCTGGATACCGTATTAAACCGCCTGGCCGACTACACCGAAAGGCGCCAGCAAACCCGCAGTCAGGTGATTCAGGCCTTAATTTATCCTGCCATTATGATGTTTTTCGCCATGATGATAGTGGTGGTGTTACTTACTGTAGTGGTCCCAAAAATCGTCGGGCAGTTTGATCACATGGGTCAGGACCTGCCCACCATTACCACGGT
>JAYZXK010000316.1:0-4101 GCA_036141415.1 Pseudomonadota bacterium | reverse complement strand
ATTCCGTATCCGGCAAATCCTTAACAATCTGCTAAGTAATGCCCTCAAGTTTACCTCCTCCGGTTATATCAAACTGGCCGTTCAAGGTAAGGCGCTTCAACACGGAATTCATGAGCTGGAAATAAAGGTTGAGGATACCGGGATTGGCATCAGCCGCAAGGATAAGAACAAGCTGTTCAGTGCCTTTTCACAAATCGACGATGCGCTTAATCGTAGCTACCAGGGCACCGGCCTGGGCCTGGTGATCTGTCAGGAACTGGTTAAGTTAATGCGCGGCCACCTGACGCTCAAAACCGCACCGGGACAAGGCAGTACCTTTACCGTTGTGCTGCGAACCAACCAGTTAAGCCAGCGTTATGCGCTCTCACCATTACCAGAGTGGCTGAATAAACGGGTATTAATATTCGATCCGCATCCGGAGAGTCGCCGCGCCAGTGCGCACATGATGATTAGTCTTGGCGCCAGGGTATACTGCGTGGAATCCATTGCCCATCTGCAGTCTCTCGATGATGAATTTGCTTACCTGTTTGCCACCCTGCCAACGCTGAAAAAAGCCGCTCGTGAGCAGATGCTCGAAGCCTTGTGCGTATTTAACGCTGGCAAGCGAATTCTATGGTACTCCGGCGACGAGCCGCTTTCCGATTTTCCTGCCTACATCGAGGATTTTGAGGCCCAGGTCAGAATGCCTCTCACCATTACCAAGCTTGAGGGAATTGTACACGGCAACATTAAAGAAAAGGTCTCTTCCCAGCAGAGTAAACTTAACACATTGCCCAAAGCCCGCATTCTGGCGGTGGACGATATGGACATGAACCTGAAATTGCTGGATACCTGGCTGGCTGACTCACCGGTACAACTCACCTTATCCACCAGTGGTCAGGACTCAGTGAATCGCTGTAAAAATGAAGAGTTTGATTTGATCCTGATGGACGTTCAGATGCCGGGAATGGATGGCATTCAGGCTACCCGTCACATCCGCAAAACGCCACTCAACGCCGGAACGCCAATTATTGCCGTCACCGCCCATGCCTTTAAGGAAGAGCAGGAGCGCCTGCTATCATCCGGCATGGAAGATTATTTGCCCAAGCCCATTGAGTTTTCCACGCTCATCACCCTTATTAAACGCTGGTGTCAGGGAGTAGATAGCAGTGCTATGGCGCTACCAACCCTTGACTGGCAGCTGGCTCTTAAGCGCGCTAACCAAAACCGGGATTTAGCCATGGAACTGCTTGGTGAGTTTGTCGCACATTTACCAACGGCAGCGGAGGCGATAAGAAGCGAGTGGGATGCCCGCCATTATAAGGGCGTTCAGGATGAGATCCACCGCCTGCACGGCGCCTGTTGCTACACTGGGGTACCTAAACTCCAGACGCTGGCCAACGAGATGGAGTCAGCCCTGAAACTGGAAAATCATTATGAAGTGGCAGAAATGCTGCCAACCATCCTGCTTGAATGTGAAATCGCAGCAGCCCAGGCGAATAAGTTTATTCAGGATAACGGCTAACTTTGTATTTAATTGGGGTCACGCAATCGCGCCACCTGACACTCGCGCAACAGCCCGACAAACTCGCCCGGCTCACGGTCTAATTCGCTGGCAGAAATAAACACGTCATAGCCCAGCGCGTCCCTTACTGCCGTCATACGATTTGCCAGAATTGCCTTGATACCGGTTAAGGTCTCACCGTTTTCCAATACGAAGGGTTTATCTTCAAACAAACTGCTGCTGTAGCAGCCGCCGGTTGAACAGGACTTATCCTGGGCGTGCACCATCAGAGGCCGTTGTTCAATAATGATGTGGGAAGCCAGACGAGGCGAGATAGTGGTTAAAAATTCGTCGTAGCGTTTTAATTTAAAGCCCACCAGTTCCAGAGTGTCATGGTCCAGCCCGCGACTCACCCGGGGGCAATCGACCCGTTGAATATCGTCCCAGGCAATATGCCATTGCCCACAGCGATGCTGGTAGCTCACTTTATCGCGGCCGATAGCCAGACTATGCGGCGGCTCACGTAATTTAAACCAGCCCACTAAAATGGTAACGATACCACCACTTATTGCAAATATGAGGGGTAAAAACAACCAGTCAGGGCTCAGGCTCAGCGCTACGGAAGCAATCAGCAACACAGCTATGCCAATCAGTAGTGTGGTCAGGCCGTTGCGTTTAGCTGTAGAGCGGATAAAAATGTAATCATCGCTGGAAGACATAGAAATACACCACAAACATTAATATTGTCCAAATCACATACAGCCGCATACGTTTACAAAACGGGCAGTTCGTTGTCCACCAGCCGGCGTTGTTTTTACTCCCCTTCGCGGAGGACTCAGTCTGGCTCTGATTCGTCATTTTGTTGGGCTCAGGCATACGCGGTACTGTTCATTTAAACGACGGATTTGAGTAAATAGTTTATCATGCCCCGGTTGCAACGCTGAGGGAATATATTTAGCACGCCAATCTTGGCAATATTTACGCACAGGGATATGATCCCGCGCAACGATAATCCGCACGGCAGTTAGCGATTTTTGCTACACTAGCCACAAATCAATGAGGCCGCAGCTAAATCTATGTCGAGTTTCACCGGTAATCATATTCTTTCTGTCTCTCAGTTCGATCGTGATGCGATAGAACTGGTCTTTAGTGTCGCCCAAAGCATGGAACCTTACGCCAAGCGTCAAAAGAGAACCACTGTTCTTGAAGGCGCAATTCTGGGTAACCTGTTTTTTGAACCCAGTACCCGAACCCGGGTGAGCTTTGGGACTGCCTTTAACCTGCTCGGCGGTGAAGTGCGGGAAACCACGGGCATGGCAAACTCTGCGCTGGCTAAAGGGGAATCCCTGTACGACACAGCCCGGGTACTTAGCGGCTATTCCGACATTATCGCCATGCGTCATCCGGCTGCCGGATCGGTTGCTGAATTTGCGGAAGGTAGCCGGGTACCTGTTTTAAACGGCGGTGACGGAGCCAATGAGCATCCCACCCAGGCCTTACTGGACTTGTTTACCATTAAGCGTGAACTCCAGTTCAATAACAAAACCATTGATGGCCTGCACATCGCCATGATTGGTGACTTACGTTATGGCCGCACTGTGCACTCCTTGTCTAAACTGCTGTGCTTATTCAAGAACGTTCGTTTTACTTTGATTTCTCCCAAAGAACTGGCGATGCCGGACTACATTCTGGAAGCTATCGAAAATGCCGGCCATTCGTTACAGGTGACCGATCAGCTCGAAGGGAATATGGACGCCGATATTTGTTATCAGACCCGTATTCAGGAAGAACGCTTTCCTTCACAAGATGAAGCCAATAAATACCGCGGAAAATTCCGTTTAAATCAGTCGATTTACACCCGGCATTTTCAATCTAAAACCGTTATTATGCATCCGTTACCCAGGGATTCCCGTACAGAGGCTAACGAGCTGGATAACGACCTCAATCTCAACCCTAATCTGGCGATTTTCAGACAAACCGACAACGGCGTATTAGTGCGCATGGCGTTATTCGCTCTCACGCTTGGCGTGGAAAATCTGGTGAGTCAATACGAAAAGCCTGTCATCTGGTATAGCAATAAGAGCTAAAAACATTATGCAACGATCCGAACAACTATTTGAGCGCGCCCAACTTTCTATTCCCGGTGGCGTAAATTCACCTGTGCGAGCCTTTAAAGCAGTCGGCGGAACACCGCGCTTTATTGAAAAGGCAGACGGCCCGTATATCTATGATGTGGATGGCAAGCGATACATTGACTATGTGCAATCATGGGGTCCTATGGTACTGGGCCACAACAACGACAAAATCCGCGAAGCGGTAATCCATGCCGCCGCTTCGGGTTTAAGCTTCGGTGCCCCCACTGAAGCCGAAATTATTATGGCCGAAAAAGTGCGTGAGATAGTGCCATCCATGGAAATGGTCAGAATGGTGAACTCAGGCACCGAAGCCACGATGTCAGCCATTCGTCTGGCGCGTGGTTATACTGGCAAAAATAAGCTGGTGAAATTTGAAGGTTGCTATCATGGCCACGCCGATTCACTGCTGGTAAAAGCCGGCTCCGGCGCCCTGACCCTTGGCGTACCGAGCTCTCCGGGCGTACCAGCTGATGTGGCACAGCA
>JAYZXK010000315.1:0-2526 GCA_036141415.1 Pseudomonadota bacterium | reverse complement strand
GCGGATAAGAGTCAGAATTCGTCTTTCATTCAGCGCTCGCAAACCCGACTGGCCCTTGGGTACAGCACTTTTTTGCCATACCAGCAGAGGCTCATTCGACGTTGCTTGAATGGTTTCAGACATAACACTTCTCTTATTTATCCTTAAATCGACACGCTATATTAGTCCTTCAGAAGCCCGGTGCAAAGCTCTCGTGAACATCAAGCTTAAAACGCCCTCAAACCAAATGAAAACAAATTAAATAAATTTTGTTGATTTATTGACACGAAAAATTTTTGTTGCTTAAATCGCTTAACTAATTTTTTACATGACGAGGCTTATCGTGCAAAAACGCGCGCCATTGGTTTCCAGGGAAACACTGCTCCCTTTCATTCTGCTCACCATCTGTTTTGCTGCCTGGGGTGTTGCCGCCAACATGACGGACCCTCTGGTTAAAGTGTTTAGTAAAATCTTTACAATGTCATCGCTGCAATCGGCATTGGTTCAATTTGCTTATTACGGTGCCTATTTTTGTCTGGCGATTCCTGCGGCCTTTATCAATAAACGGTTCTCGTACAAAACCGGGGTGCTTACCGGGCTGGGTTGCGCCGCAGCCGGCGCTTTCTTGTTTTATCCAGCCAGTCAGACCATGACTTACGGCTTCTTCCTGCTTGCGTTATTTGTGCTGGCCGGCGGACTCTCTATCCTGGAAACTTCAGCCAATCCCTATGTGATGGCTATGGGCTGCGAACAAAGCGCCACCCGCCGGTTGAACCTGGCTCAGGCATTTAACCCGGTGGGTACCAACCTTGGGGTATTTCTGGCCGCAACGCTAATTCTGCCTAACCTTAATCAGGCCTCAGCCGAACAGCGCGCCAGCATGTCTGCGGCCGAGCTCAAGTCTGTAATCGGCGCCGAACTGGATGCGGTAATGGTGCCTTATGTGGGGATGGCCTTTGTGCTGGTTGTGGTATGGATTGCCATAGCCTGTATTAAAACCCCGGTGAATGAGTCCACAGAACAGCGCGCCGAGAATATTCAGCTCGGGGCCTCACTTAAGCGTTTAATGCTTAACCGCCACTATCGGTTTGGCGTCCTTGCGCAGTTTTTTAACGTGGGTGCGCAAACCTGTGTCTGGACCTTTACCATCCAGTACGCCATGGCGGCGATTGGCGGCAATGAAGTAGATGGCGGCCAGGTACTGCAATACAGCATGATTGTGTTTCTTATCTCACGCTTTGTGATGACCTGGTTAATGCAGTATTTGTATCCGGCAAAACTGCTGATGATCATGTCACTGATAGCGGCTGGGTTGTGTATTGTTATGACCCAGGCGCCGAACATGGTTGGTGTGGTATCACTGGTAGCAATTTCTGCCTGTCTGTCACTGATGTTCCCCACTATCTACGGTATTGCGCTGGAAGGTCTGGGAGAAGACACCAAACTGGGTGCGGCGGGTCTGGTGATGGCGATTCTGGGCGGAGCAATCCTGCCACTATTTCAGGCTGCAATCATCGACTCATGGAGCGTAATCGTGTCATACGTGGTGCCAGCCCTATGCTTCCTGCTGGTAGCCGGTTATGGCCTGTTTGATATCAAAAACAAAGCATCCCGAACCACTACAGCGAATAGCGCAAACTCTGCTCCGGTAACGGTGAAGTAATTCAACCGCTTACCAGCCGGTCATCTGAGAGCATAAAGAATAGCACTCTCAGATGACGGCATTTACTCCAGCTGCTTTAGTTCTGACTAATAGTTCTGAACAAGTTTGATTGTGACTCACTGCTGTTAATAAACAGCAGTGACCTGCCCTGCACATCAAAATGACCTACGCCGGATTCAGCAAGGCTCTCGATACTATCGTTTTGTGAATTGAAGCGTTTGATTTGTCCAGGGCCTTCACGGTCATACCAGTACCATAAACTGCCTTGTTTGCGCAGATTCCATTGTCTGCCATTTAATAAGGTGGCTGAAGGAGTACCAGGAATATCGCCCTTTATTTGCTGCGCGGAATAGTAAAGAGTGTGGTCGGCAGATAACCACAAGGTGTTATCGCGGTCAGGGGTAAACTGAATAAACGCCCACTCAGGAGATTCTGCAGTCACACTCTGCGTATTAAGGTGGTAGGTGTAGACCCGCCATCGCTCGCCTTCTTTAGCACTGAAGCTCAGCTCAGATGCAGATTTAAATGACACACCGCGAATCTCAGTTTGCGGAAAATCAACAATGGATATCTCGCCGGTAGTAGAGTCAATCAAGTGCAACTCGTTAAAGGTAAGCCCGGCTATATAGCGGTCGTCCGGAGACCAGTGTAAATCCAGGTAATGGCGACTCTTGGTAAACGCGGTGATTTTTCTGCGTTCTCCCGAGGCCAGATCGTATTTCCAGACCTGCTCTTTACCAGAAGCCATACTGATGTAGCCGATGACCTGATGATTAGTAGAGAACGTCGCCAGCAGCTCATCGACCGTATCGTTAGCAATACTGCCCACTTCACCGCTCTCTAAATCAAGAATTTGAATGTCCGTATGCTTATCGCCAGACAAA
>JAYZXK010000314.1:0-14894 GCA_036141415.1 Pseudomonadota bacterium | reverse complement strand
AGCCAGTGGCGGGCGTTGCTTTTTATTGTTTACCAGCCATGCCGCGTTGCAGGAAGTGGCTGCGGCATTGCAGGAACAAATTGATAATCCTGTGCTGGTACAGGGCAGTACATCCAAGCAGGCTCTGTTAAGTGCTTATTTGTCTGACCCATCGGCGGTACTGCTTGGTACCGGTGCGTTTTGGGAGGGCGTAGACGTGCGCGGAAATGATCTGGTGTGCGTAATGATCGACAAGTTGCCGTTTGCCGCACCGGATGATCCGTTGCTGCAGGCCCGGCTGGAAGAATGTCGAAAGAAAGGCGGTAATCCGTTTGGTAGTATCCAGATCCCGCAAGCGGTTATTACCCTTAAGCAGGGCGCAGGCAGACTGATCCGCGACCCGGCTGACGCCGGTGTGCTGGTTATTTGCGATAATCGCCTGGTTACCAAACCCTATGCCCAAACCTTCCTTGGCAGTTTACCGCCTATGAAGCGCACCCGGGATGTCAGTGAAGTTGAAAAATTTCTGGCCAATATCGAGCAAACAGAACACGTTACAGAAGAATAATCCATGAACATTTTAACTATCGATACTGCCACCGAAGCTTGTTCGGTTGCCTTACAGTTTAATCAGGCACTGTACACCCGTTACGAGGTTTGTCCGCAACAGCACAGTCAGAAGATTCTACCCATGGTGGATGCGGTGATGAAAGAAGCTGGCGCCTCTTTAACTGAACTTGATGGGCTGGCTTTTGGTCGGGGCCCAGGTAGTTTTACCGGTGTGCGTATTGCCACTGGCATTATTCAGGGGCTGGCGCTGGGTAGTGAGCTTCCTGTTGCGGGTGTCAGTACTCTGGCTGCTATGGCACAGCAGGTGATAAATACCCGCGATGTTAAGGGCGTAGCCGTGGCCATTGATGCTCGCATGGGCGAAGTGTATTTTGGTCACTATCAGAATCAGCAAGGCATAGCGACGCTGGTGGGCGAAGAGCAGGTGACTTCACCTGAGGCAGCCGCTGAGCAAATCGATATCGCCTCAATGGCGGTGGCCGGCACCGGCTGGCAGGCATACCCCGTATTAAGTGATTTGCTTAATGGCCAGTCTGTAAGCGTGTCTTACCCTTACGCCAGATTTATGTTGCCGCTGGCAGAACAAACACTGAGTGCGGGGCAGGGGATGGCGGTTGATGCCATAACGCCTGAGTATTTACGTAATACGGTTACCTGGAAAAAATTGCCAGGCCGTTAAAATACAGGCTAGGACTGGCGCGATATTTGCTGTACCTAGAGTTTAACTAACGACAGCCCACTGGCTGTCAGTATTTTGGCAATCGACAGGCGCAATCTGGTTAATGGAAATTCGTCAGCACTTAATCACACCCAATGTAGAGCGCAATGCTCCGCAGCCCAAACCTGTGGCAAAATCTGCCGCGGTGGAGCGTGTTGAAAAAGCGCCAGTAGGCCAACCGGATGCCATTCAACCTCGCAGTGGCGATGATAATACCCGTGCCCAGGCGGAGTCATTTCGCCAGACTTCAGGCTATGATCAGCCCCAGGGCCCGGCTATTCTGGCGCTGGAAGCTTACGGCAGTCATGAGCGTGAAACCAAGCGGGCAGCCATACGAGAAATGATGGGGGTCGACCTTTACGCTTAATCCGCTAAATACCTTGGTAAACTATCCTTGATTACCTTTGTCATAATCAGTAACTTGTTGATTCATGTCGATGAATCACCCTGAATTCAGTTTCTATTCAGTTTAATCTACTACACTGAGAAAGAGTATTTCAGGATTGAACCGGATCATACTGATCCATTGGTAGGCAGTGAACAGTATGATTAATGAGTCAGGCATGGAACCGCAGGCTTTTCAGGTTCAGTTGATATGAACCATGAGTCGGATGGCTCTTATATGTTTTAGCTAAAGCAAGGAACCCTTATGTTAGTTCGTGCATTCGTCGTTATCTTTGCATTAAGCCTGTCGGCTTGTGCAATTGTTCCCGAGCCGCTCCAGGTACCAGAAGACACGCCGTTGGTGGGGTATAACAAGGCCGTGGTTGCAGGTGACGACATTCTGGGTAAAAGCGCTCGTTGGGGCGGCATAATTGCTAATGTCGAGAATAAACCCGATCAAACCCTTATTGAAGTGGTGTATTTCCCGCTGAATCATTATGGCAAGCCCAACGCCAGTGAAGAAACACCGGGTCGGTTTAAAGCGGTTATCAATAAGTTTGTGGATCCCATCATGTTTGAAGAGGGGCGCACAGTAACCTTTGTAGGCAAGGTGGGCAAACCTCTGGCCGGCATGGTGGGCGAACAACCCTATATGTTTCCGTCGCTAACGGTCGACAATTATTACAAGTGGCGTCGCCAGCGACTCTACGATACGTCTACGGTATTCTTTGATTTCTACTCCGGCTGGTATTCACCGTTCTACCATCCGCTTTGGAGTCCGTGGCGATACGGCCCGAGTGTGCGCATTATCCGCACGTATAAGGATCCAGCCTATTGGTCGGGGAGTAAGAACAATGCTCGACCGCCGGCCACTAGTCGCCCGAATATGAGTGCGCGTCCACAACCGCGGCAACAACCGCCGAGTTCGCGAAACAAAGCTGTGCGTCGTCACGATCCATAGGGACTTAGTTGCCGCTTGCGGCAACTATTAGCCCGGTGCGCGGCAAAGCCATGCCCTGGGCACCCTTGCGTTTATCAACAAAGGTTCAACATTTATCTCTGTCACTGCTACACTGCTGCTCAACGTAACTGAGTTACAGGGCAATGCCCTCAGGGAGTAGTAATGCACGCGTGTGAGTTTTCGATATCGTCAGGCACTATCAGAGGTATGACCAATGGCCAGCAGGGCCAGTTAGTGCTGGCGTTACACGGTTTTTTAGATAATGCCGCCAGTATGGCTTGTCTGGCACCGGCGATGAACCAGTTCCAGTTTCTGGCTATCGACCTGCCTGGTCATGGTCTGAGCGACCACCGCTCCCCAGACGCCCATTACAACCAAATGGATTACATTCAGGATCTGCATGAACTGGTGGTGTCTGAAGACTGGCAGGATGTTGTGATTGTTGGTCATTCCATGGGAGGGATCCTGGCCAGTATTTACGCCGCCATATTCCCGGAGCGGGTAAAAGCTATTGCCATGATTGATGCCTGCGGGCCACTAACACTGCCTCCTGAGACCAGTACTGAGCAATTACGGGCATCCATACTGTCTCGCATGCCTAAGCGAGATCGCACTGGCAGCGCTCGTGAAGTGGATCTGGATGCGGCGGTGGCCGCACGCTGTAAAATGAGTGACATTACGGCTGAACACGCCGCCACTATTCTGCGCAGAAATATAACCATTCGTGAAGATGGCCTCAGTGGTTGGCGCAGTGATCCGCGATTACGCACCAAATCAACGTTACGGTTAACCGAGTCACAGGCGCAAAATCTAATGGAAGCTATCCAATGTCCGGTGTGGATTGGCGGAGCGTCAGACAGCTTTAAGAAAATGGAAACGACCTATGCACAGCGTAAAAGCTGGTTGAAAAACAGTCGGTTTGAACTATTCTCAGGTGGGCACCACTTCCATATGGTTAATCCGTCAGCAGTTAGCAATGCGATTTGTCAGTTTGTTGAAGAAATGTAAACAACGGCGTTTATCTTTTGCTGATCATCCTATACTATATGCGACACGTCAGACCAGTGCTCTGACCTGGCAATGACACACGACAAGAACAATCGAGAGACTTAAGGTGACAGGAGAGCTTGGTGGAAAAAATCTGGCTTAATCATTATGACTCGAGAGTAGCGCCGGAAATCGATCCGGACCGTTACGCCTCCATTATCGACATACTCGACGAGTCTGTAGCAAAATATGGTGATAAAACAGCCTATATTAATATGGGCCAGACAATCAGCTTCAGTGAGCTCGACAGCCTGTCCCGGCAATTCGCCGCGTACCTGATGAACAATGGCTTTAAGCCCGGCGATGCCATAGCTATCATGATGCCCAACCTGTTGCAGTACCCGGTTGCTCTGTTTGGCATTCTGCGTGCTGGCATGACCGTGGTTAACGTCAATCCGCTTTATACCGCGCGAGAATTAAAACATCAGCTTAACGACAGCCAGGCCAAAGCAATTATTATCGTTGAAAACTTTGCGCATACGCTGGACAAAGTGGTGGCCGACACTGGTATACAGGAAGTCTTACTGACTTCGTTAGCCGATATGCTGCCAGCCCCAAAGCGTTGGGTCGTCAACTTTGTGGTGAAGCACGTTAAAAAGATGGTGCCTTCATATAGCCTGTCCGGCGCCAAATCGTTTATGTCAGCACTGAAAGCCGGCGAAAAGCTCACTTACACCCGGCCGGAAATTAACAACCAAGACCTCGCGTTTCTCCAGTATACCGGGGGGACCACAGGGGTGTCGAAAGGCGCCATGCTGACGCACCGAAATATGATTGCCAACCTGGAGCAGGTGTCAGGGCTGTTATCCACGGTTATTACGCCGGGCAAAGATTTGGTGGTTACCGCATTACCGCTCTATCATATCTTTGCATTACTGGCTAACTGCCTGTTATTCCTAAAATTTGGCTGCCCCAACTTATTAATCACTAACCCAAAGGATATGCCCGGCTTTGTTAAAGAGCTGGAAAAATATCCTTTTGCCATTTTACCGGGCGTGAATACCTTGTTTAATGGCTTGCTCAATACCCCCGGGTTCAGCGAGCTGGACTTTTCTAACTTTAAATTTGGCCTCGGTGGCGGCATGGCAGTGCAACGCCCGGTGGCAGAAAAATGGCAAAAAGTCACTGGTACCGTGCTGCTCGAAGGCTACGGCTTAACCGAGTGCTCGCCTGTAGTGGCGGTTAACCCGCCGCAACTGGAAGCTTATAAAGGCGCCATCGGTTTACCTGTGCCGTCGACTGACATAATGCTGATAGATGATAATGGCAATGAAGCAGGGGTCGGTGAATCCGGTGAACTGTGGGTAAAAGGCCCGCAGGTAATGAAAGGCTATTACAATCGCCCGGAAGCCAGCGAAGAAATCCTCAAAGATGGCTGGCTGGCCACCGGTGATATTGCCCGTTGCGATGAGGAAGGATATTTCTACATTGTTGACCGGAAAAAGGATATGATTCTGGTATCCGGGTTTAACGTATTCCCGAATGAAATTGAAGAAGTCGCAGCAATGCATGATGCTGTACTTGAAGTTGCCGCCATTGGTGTGCCCCACGATGTAAGTGGAGAGGTGGTTAAACTCTTTATTGTCAGAAAAGATGATTCACTCACTGCTGAAGCTGTGATTTCGCACTGCCGTACGCATCTGACAGGGTATAAAGTACCCAAACACGTAGAGTTTAAAGAAGAACTGCCGAAAACCAATGTCGGTAAAATTTTACGACGTGAACTAAGAAACTAGGCCACGTCGTCCGGCCCGAATTTTAAGAGTATAACCGGCCCTGGGCCGGTTTTTTATTTTATGGATTATATTTATATACAGGATCAGGAAACCCTCGATGAAGTGTGTGCCAGAGCAGCACGCCAACCGGCAATCGCACTGGACACGGAGTTTGTCAGAACCCGTACGCTGACCCCCGAGCTTGGCCTGGTGCAGCTCTATGACGGACACCAGCTGGTGCTAATCGATCCGCTCGCGATCGACGATATGTCATCGCTGGTTAACCTGCTCACCAATCCGGATGTGATTAAGGTACTGCATTCCTGCTCAGAAGATTTAGAAGCCTTTCTGGCCACCTTTAACGAGGTACCGGCCCCCATTTTCGACACCCAGTTTGCCGCCAGCCTGCTGGGCCTTGGCGCAACCATGGGCTATGCCCGGTTAATCGAAATGCTGCTGGAAACCGAACTGGAAAAAGGGGAGTCGCGCACCGACTGGCTGGCGAGACCACTGAGTGACAAACAGTGCCGGTACGCTGCCGACGACGTATTATATCTGCTACCAGCCTTCCATCAGTTGTACGATATGGTAAAAGCCAAGGGTAAGATTGACTGGGTATTATCCGAATCGGCCTGTCTGGTCGACAAGAAAAAAGCCAGCCTGCCGCCTGAATTTGCCTATCTGCAAATTAAAAATGCCTGGCGCTTATCCAGCCAGCAACTTACCGTACTGAAACACCTGGCCGCCTGGCGGGTTCGCCGCGCGCGGGAGCGCAATATGGCACTTAACTTTGTGTTTAAAGAGCCCCACTTATATGAACTGGCGTTACGTATGCCCCAGTCAAAAACGGCGCTTGCCCGTATACAGAGTTTAACGCCCCAGGAACGCCGCCTGAATCCTGATATGATTCTTAACGTAGTGAATGCCGGTTTGCAGGAGTTCGACAATACGCCACCGGGAGAACATATTGAGCGGATTTCGCGCCTGATAGACTTTCCTGCGTATAAACAAACGCTTGCCCGGTTTAAGCAAGCCGTGAGTGAAATGGCTGTGGAGCACGGCGTTACAGAAGAAGTGCTGGCCTCTAAAAAACAGCTCAATCAGCTGTTAAAATACAAATGGTTTAACGTTGATGAGTGTCGCCTGATGGGCCTCAAACCTGACGTGCTGACCGGATGGCGTGAACCTTTGTTTGCACCAGTAGTTAATGCAATATTACACGAAGAAAATAACTGATAAACACCATGTTGATTGCCGTTTATAAAACCGCCAAGAAAGAAGGGATGTACCTTTACGTTCCTAAAAAAGATGATTTTTCTGCCGTCCCTGAAGCGCTGATGAGCCGCTTTGGTCAGCCGCAACTGGTTATGATGCTGCCAGTGCAAAAGCGTGAAGTGCTGGGCGGGGTAGATAAACAAAAGTTACTGGAAGCCATGGATGAGCCGGGCTTTTATCTGCAAATGCCGCCGAAGGAAGAAAACTGGCTCGAGACTCATCGTACTGAGCTTGGCCTGTCACCCACATCACCTAAGTCTTAAGGGGCGATGTATGCGTAAATTATGGACCGTATTGTTGTATGCGGGGCTGTTTTTCAGCCCTGTTTTTGCTCAGCAAGCCGACCAACAGCAAGAATTTGAACAATACAAATCCCAGCTTAAAACTGATGCCATCGACGCTGGCTTTGGCCGCCAGTTCGTCGAGAATGTGTTTGCCACTATTTATTACAGGGCTACGGTGGTTAAGGCCGATAAGAACCAGCCGGAAACTAAAATTACGCTGGATAAATACCTGAAAACCCGGGTACCGGACTGGAAAGTAAAGCAAGCCGTCACCTTATTGGAAGAACATCAGGAACTGCTTGACCAGGTTGCCAAAGAATACGGCGTACAGCCAAGGTTTATTGTGGCGCTGTGGGGCAATGAGTCAAACTTCGGGCGTATCCAGGGCAGCTACCCGGTACTTTCTGCACTTGCCTCGCTGGCATTCGAGGGCCGGCGCGAAGCGTTATTTAAAAAGCAGTTTATGGCGGCCCTGACTATTTTGCAGGAAGGCCACATTACGCTGAAAGATTTCAATGGCTCCTGGGCCGGCGCTATGGGCCAGAGCCAGTTTATACCCACATCCTTTTTGCAATATGCGGTAGATTACGATGGTGATGGCCGCAAGGATATCTGGGGCACGCCGGCAGACGTTTTTGCCTCCATTGCTAATTTTCTGGCTTCCGAAGGCTGGCAGGATGATCAGACCTGGGGACGTCAGGTAAGTGTAAGCAGCGATTTCGACTATACACTGGCCGGGCTGGACCGGGCTAAATTTAAACCTCTGTCTTTCTGGCAGGAGCAGGGCGTACGCCGTTTCAACGGGAACGATTTGCCGCAGGTGGACATCAATGCATCGCTGATTATGCCGGATGGTAAAAATGGCCGGATATATCTGGTTTATCAAAACTTCCATACGCTGATGAAGTGGAACCGGTCGAGCTATTTTGGTGTGTCGGTGAGTTACCTTTCAGAGCGCATTAAGCAGGGGGAATAACATGTATCAACATACTACTCTGGCGGGTGAGCGCATTGACCTGCCGGTTGGCAAGGTTGTTTGCGTGGGGCGTAACTACCTCGACCACATTCAGGAACTCAACAACGAAGTCCCGGCTGAACCCTTGTTATTTATGAAGCCAGCGACGGCGTTGTGTGAGATCAGCAAGCCACTGGTTATCCCTGCCGGCATGGGCGAGTGTCACAACGAACTGGAAGTCGCGCTGCTAGTCGCTAAGCCTTTGCGTCACTGCAGCAGCGAGCAAACCGCTGCTGATGCATTATATGGTGTTGGCCTGGCGCTCGATTTAACGCTGCGGGACGTACAACAAAAACTGAAAGACAAAGGTCAGCCGTGGGAGCGCGCCAAGGCTTTTGACGGGGCATGCCCGGTGAGTAGCTTTACACCGCTGGATGGTTCTGCCGAACTCGGTAACCTTGATTTTTCCCTGACAATAAACGGCGAAGTCCGTCAGCAGGGCAATACTAAAATGATGATGCGTGATGCCTTATCGTTGCTATGCGCTATCTCTGAAGTGTTTACACTGCAACCCGGCGATATCGTGCTTACAGGCACCCCAAAAGGCGTAGGGCCTTTGCATCAGGGGGATAATCTGCAATTAAAGATGGCGCCGTGGTTTGACATTCATACGCAGGTAGGGGAATAAGGTGGAAGACCGTTTTTGGGAAACCAAGTCACTCGATGACATGAGCCGCGAAGAATGGGAAGCGATTTGTGATGGCTGCGCCAAGTGTTGCCTGCACAAATTTATCGACGACGATGATGCCGTGGAGGCTGCGCCTACGGATTACATGGAACACCACGAAACGATTCATTACACCAGTATCGCCTGCGATTTGCTCAATACCAAAACCTGCAGTTGTACACGCTATGCTGAGCGTCAGCAACTGGTACCGGATTGCGTAAAACTAACGAAGGAAAATCTCAAAGATATTTTCTTTATGCCAACCAGCTGCGCTTACCGGCGCCTGCACGAAGGTCGTGGCTTGCCGTCCTGGCATCCGCTGCTTAATCGTGGCAAGAAGACGGCAATGCACCGGGAAGGGATGTCGGTGCGCGGAAAGACGGTGCCTGAATCAGACGCTGATTTGGACAACTTCGAAGAGTATATCGCTATCTGGCCATTGGAAGACCTCGATTAGGGCCATTAATGGCGTTCATCGATTAAACTGGTCAGCACCAGCAGATTTTGCTATCACTGGTATTAACACAAAGGAATGTCGTTATGCCCTATAAAATTAATTTCTTCGCTCGTCCCATCGATTCGGACTATCGGTTGAACTGGGAAAGTCTGCTAATCGAGTTATCGCTGGCGGTTATCTGTACCACCATGGCTTTCTATGGCTGGGATACGGGCATGCTGTTAATGGCGTACCCGGCAGGCTTTGTTGCCCTGATGTGTTTTGGCCTGGTTATCTATACCCTTATTAGCTTTATACGCTCCAGGTTTCAAAGTTAATCCCTTATTATGACCTCTGTAAATCGCCTTGATGTGGTGTTTGGACTAGCTTTACGGCAAGCATTTTCGCTTATTGATAAGAAGCAGACAGGATGTTGTATGTGGCTTCAAGACTAGTTTTAATCCCAAACCTAGATAAGATATTTTACCTTTCCCATGAAAACACAGAATATGGTTTTTTAGAGGAAACGGGTGTTACTATGAAGTTACAGAAATAAGCTGTTATGCGCCATGAGGTATCAGACATTTGTTCACTGAAAATGGATTTGAATCAGTAGTCAACTTTGCGACTACAGAGGAAGTATTAAGCCTCAGGGAAGCCGTATCCAATTTATCCCAACCAAACCGCTCTGGTGGTGTCAGAAACATTGAAAAAAAATCGAAATTCATAAAGACTTTTGCCAATTCAGAAAAAGTTTTAAAACTTGTCGCTTCACATATTGGCGGCAAACCAATATTGGCTAGAGCTATCTACTTCAATAAAACGACTGATCAAAATTGGTTAGTTGCATGGCATCAAGACAAAACTACAGCTGTATCAAAAAAGATCACATGCACAAATTGGCTAAACTGGACTATTAAGGATGGAGTAAACCACGCTCAACCACCTATGGAAGTATTCACTCAAATGCTAACTGTGAGGCTTCATCTAGACAGTACGGATCAAACTAACGGGTGTTTGAAAGTTATTCCTGGAAGCCACTTACTCGGTGTTTTACCTCAAGCACAAATCCTTGCTCATAGTCGGCCGGAACAAAGTTTCTATTGCAAGGCTAATGCGGGCGATGCACTATTGATGCATCCTCTTCTCATACATGCCTCAAGCAAGGCAACAATGCCAACCGTTCGCCGCATAATTCACATGGAGTACAGTAGCCATGAACTACCAGAAAGCGCTGAATGGGCATAGTGTGCATAACAAAACGCTGTTGGCGTTCCCTCCGGTCACTGGCATATAAATATGTGGGCGCTTTGCGATTATAGCCCATCAATAAAGACAGTCACTCGCTAGACTCAGGTCCAGTTGGATTTTGCTGTTGTGCTGGCACAATGAATACACTCTTTTCTAGTGTCAGTGAAACATTGTGCCCAGACCCCGTAAAAGCCTTATCAACCTTTCTGATACCCCTTACTACCATTGCGTTTCCCGCTGTGTTCGTCGAGCGTATTTATGTGGAGAAGATAATCTGACAGGTAGAAGCTATGAGCATCGCCGGCAGTGGGTAGAAGACCGACTACTGTTTCTGGCAGAGGTGTTTTGTGTTGACGTGTGCGCTTATGCGGTAATGAGTAACCACACCCACGTGGTATTACGTATCAACAAACAAAAGGCCGATTCGTTAAGCAATAAAGATATCATCAAGCGGTGGCACCGGCTCTACAAAGGCATGCTGTTGTCTCAACGCTACATCGACCCTGTTCAAACTACTACATTGTCTGAAGCTGAAATTGAAACGGTAAAAAGCGTGGCTGAAGTTTATCGCAAGCGATTGTACGATATCAGCTGGTTTATGCGGTTGCTTAATGAATACATCGCCCGCCGGGCCAATAAAGAAGATGATTGTACAGGTCATTTCTGGGAGGGGCGGTTTAAGTCACAGGCGCTTTTGGATGAAGCTTCGTTAGCCGCCTGCATGGCGTATGTTGACTTAAATCCTGTAAGAGCCTGTTTGGCTAATACCCTAGAAGAATCAAACCACACCAGCATTCAAAAACGTATCAATGCGGCCAAATCAAACAAACAACCAAATACATTACTTCCCTTTGTAGGCAACCCATGTAACAACATGCCTGATGGTTTGCCTTTTCAGCTACAGGACTATATTGAACTGGTTGAACTGTCAGGTCACCATTTACAACCCAACAAGAAAGGCAAAATCGATGATTCAGTTTCACCCATTCTGACTCGGGTTGGATTAGCGCATTTTGATTGGAACAGTATGGTAACCGGCATTGAGACTGCCTTTAAATCATCGGTCAGCATTGAAAAGCTACCTAATCAACACCGGAAAAAAACTGGCTACGGCTAAAGCTTGCCTGAGCAAACAAGCCAACGACAATATTAATCCTAACTCTCCACCCCATATCACCTAACTCTGAGCGAAGAGTGGTAGCCGGCTATTTACCAGCCTTGTTCTTTTTACAAAGACCAATCGCTTCAATTACGCACTTCGAAATATAAAAAGCTCCCAGGTCAGTTCTTTGATGCTATGAAAATTAATTTATGCATCAAACCAAGAAGCTGAATTATTAAATAATTGAGTGCCTGTCCATAATAAATAATTGAGTGCCTGTCCATAATCGAAAGGAAGTTCTCTTACAAACAGGACGGCCGGACGTCGTACGGCATGTTAGTTATACCAGACCATTATCCGTCAGAAATGCCATTAAACGTTCTTCATCCCACACTTCCACATCCAACTCCTGGGCTTTGGCCAGTTTGGATCCGGCTTTTTCGCCGGCCACCAGGAAGTCGGTTTTTGCTGATACGCTGCCTGCCACTTTGGCGCCCGCCTGTTGTAGTAATGCCTTCACATCATTCCTGGACATTTGGCTCAGCGTGCCGGTCACCACGCAAGTTTTGCCATCGAGCACCAAATCCGCCTCGTCCGGCGCTTCAATCTCCGGCCAGTTTAAGCCTGCACTCAGTAAGCCCTCTAGCACCTCTGTATTGTGCGACTCATTAAAGAAGTTGAACACGTGCTCAGCGACCACAACCCCCACGTCCTGCACTGCCTGTAGATCATCCAGGCTCGCGTTTTGAATCGCTTCTAAGGTTTGAAAATGCAGTGCCAGATTAGCCGCCGTGGTTTCACCTACTTCACGGATCCCCAAAGCGTACAGAAATTTTGGTAATGTGGTCTGCTTGGCACTGTGAATTGCCTGTAATAAATTTGCCGCCGACTTATCACCCATCCGCTCCAGCTGAATCAACGCTGGGAATGTCAGGTTAAAAATATCCACCGGTGTTTTTAAAAGCCCGGCATCCACCAATTGTTCTATCAGTTTGTCACCCAGCCCGTCTATATCCAGCGCTTTGCGTGATGCAAAATGCTTTAATGCCTGCTTGCGTTGGGCCGGACAAATTAACCCACCGGTACAGCGAGCCACGGCTTCATCGGCCAGTTTCTCTACCTGAGAGTCACACACCGGGCACCGAGCCGGAAATTGAATCTCCCGGGCGTCTTCCGGTCGCTTATCAGCGACCACTGAAACAACCTGCGGAATAACATCTCCCGCGCGGCGGATAATCACGGTATCGCCGATACACACGCCCAGTCGCTCTACTTCATCCTGATTGTGTAAGGTAGCGTTTGATACCGTTACGCCGCCAACAAATACCGGTTCAAGGCGGGCAACCGGCGTGATCGCACCTGTGCGCCCAACCTGAAACTCAACGTCGAGTAAGCGGGTCATCTCTTCCTGCGCCGGAAACTTCTGTGCAATAGCCCAGCGAGGTGCCCGGGCAACGAATCCCAGTTGTTGCTGCAGGGCGATATCATCCACCTTAAACACTACGCCATCGATATCGTAAGCAAGGCCATCACGGCGCGACAGAATTTGCTCATAGTATGCTAAACAACCACTGGCTCCTTCCGTAGTGCCGATATCCGGGCATAAGGGGATCCCCCACTCTGCTAACTGTTTAAGCCGCTCATGGTGACTGTCCGGTAAGGTGAAATCGTCCGGTGCCACAACACCCAGCGAGTATGCATAAAACATTAACGGGCGTTTAGCGGTAATCCGGGAGTCCAGTTGACGTAAGCTGCCCGCAGCCGCGTTACGCGGGTTAGCAAACACCTTAAGCCCGGCATTACGCTGGTTTTCGTTGAGTTTTTCAAACCCATCGCGAGGCATAAACACCTCACCGCGCACTTCAATCCTTTCGGGTAAGTCTGCGCCGCGCAATTTCAGTGGCACGTTGGCGATAGTTCTAACATTGGCGGTGATATTTTCACCTACCTGACCATCTCCCCGGGTAGCAGCACGCACCAGCACGCCGTTCTCGTATAGAATCGACACGGCCAGTCCGTCGAGTTTTGGCTCACAACTGTAGGCCAGCTTATTATCGGCTTTAAGGCGGTCGAGCAGGCGTTTTTCAAAAGCTTTCAGATCGGCTTCTTCAAAAGCGTTATCCAGCGACAACATTGGCACTTCGTGGGTTACCTGTTCAAAGGCTCCCAGCGGTTCTCCGCCTACCTTCTGACTGGGTGAATCCGGGGTAATAAGCTGCGGATGCTCGGCTTCCAGCGCCTTTAGTGCTTGCATCTGACGATCGTATTCGCTGTCGGGCACACTGGGATCATCCAGCACGTAGTACTGATAGTTATAGTCATTAATTTTCTCGCGCAATGCTTCGAGTTGCGCGATGACGGTTTGATCACTCATGGGAATTGCTCATTTGATGTTGTACTACTGCCATCTAACAGTAGTACAACGAATTCAGGATAGTAAACTTAGTGACGGGCTATCATACGTTTACGTTCAAAGTCGCGGATCTTTTCAACGTACTGCTGTAAGCCCTGTTTGGATAACACACTGCGGCGACCGTCGAGCACCTGAGCATTAAACTCATCAGCAATCTTGCGGGCGGCATTATGCATCATATTAAATACCTGATGCGGGTCGCCTTCTATTGGCAATAGCATAAACAGCGAAACGCCGCGTGTTGTAAAGGTTTCCAGGTTATCAATATCAAAATTACCCGGTTTGAACATGTTAGCTAAGCTAAACAGCACCGGGCCTTTGCCATTGGAATTTACATGGCGATGGAAAATGTCCTGATCGCCAAACTTAAAGCCCAGCGTTAACAGCATAGGGAGTAATGCCGCACCACTGATGGGTGCATCCTCAGGGGCCCGTACGTTGAGGATCAGCACTTCAGGCTCTACCTGGGCAGCAGGCTGAGCTGCTTGGGCCTCGGCAGCCTTAACCGAGTCATCAAAATCAATTTGCATTTGGTCATCACCAAAACGCGGTTCCTGGCGTTTCCGGCTGGCCGGGCGGTTGCGCTTTTTAGGTGACGCAGGCGCTGCTTCCGGCGCTTTTTCAGTTTGATCTTCGGCTGCCGCGGTTTTGGATTCTGGCGGTGCAGGTTGAGTATCCAGAGAAAAATCGTCCTGCTCTTCATGCGGTGCAGACTCTGGTTTTGCCTCAGGCTGAGCACTTTCCTCTTCCTTTAACAAGAATGACGGCGGCGCAGGCACTGAATCCGGTAGCTCGACCACGTTATCGTGCTGATACTGTGGTTTCGGATTGGTCACTACCGAAGCATAAAGCTGTTCTTTAGGTGTCTCGGCAGGCTTGTTAGCGGGCTCACTTTCAGTGGTGTCAGTGTCGTCATTATCACCCGAAGCGGAAAGCTCAACGGTGTCTTCCTCTTCAGTTTCGGTTAAGGTTTCGTCTTTCACGTTGGCGGCAACGAACTCTGACTCGTCAGCGTCGGTTGTCGAATGACTAACCACCCGCACTTCGCCAATGCCGTACTCATCAAACTCGTCAGCA
>JAYZXK010000313.1:0-6093 GCA_036141415.1 Pseudomonadota bacterium | reverse complement strand
CGCTGGGGTTTACTGCCTGCCGGGTGATATCTTTGCCCACTTCAATGGGCCGGAACGTTTTTCGTTTGAACAGACTATCATGCCCGGGCTATTAACTCAGGGGGTTGCCACAGTTGCAGCAACGGGACCCTTTATTGATATGGGCATACCAGAAGACTACCAACGGTTATCCTCGCAGCCGGATTATTATTTTCCAATGCGTCCGGAATGGCCTGCAGCCGTGGCGGATAATCAATCATGAAATTATTTTTATGGCCGGTCACTCTTTACCTGCGACTCCCGGTGAGCCTTAGCGTTTTATTACTGCTGGTTAGTGCTTGTCACGGTAATAATATGCAATACCCGCAGTCTTCAAAACCGGTATCTGGTAATGAAAATGGTGTTATCACACCGGTGCCAGAGGCTCCAAAAGCAAGTAATCAAACAGAGCAGGCTGGCAAGGTTCCGGCTGGCATTTTTGTTAGTTCCGGACCAACAGTGAGTGATCGCGTACTGGGGCAGTCACACGTGGCCGGCAATCTGATTCGGGTAGGCTGGGATCAACTCCAACCTGGGCCGGATAGTTTTGACTTTTCTGCTATCGATACGTTGATAGCCCAGGCTCGCCAGCACGATAAACTGGTGACGCTCAGCGTGTTGAATGGGCCGCGAACGCCTGCATGGGTCTACGAGCAGGGTGCCACAGCGTTTAGCTACGAATTTAAAACACGTTATTCAGGCCGGGGCAATCGTCAGGAGGTCATTCCGCTACCCTGGGATTCCACGTATTTGTCTTACTGGCGAAAACTGATTGCTGAGCTGGGCAAACGTTATGCAGATAGCCCGACGATTGCGCTGGTCCATATTACCCATGCCTCTAAAAATGGTTTTGAAATGCAGTTGCCCGAAGAGCGGATTGCGGGTCGACCGGAAACGCCGGCATCCGGGCCATGGCACAATGCGGGCTATACCCAGGAAAAACATGTTCAGGCCATCCAGCAGGTAATCACCTATTTTGCCGACGCATTTCCTGAAACTCCGCTGGATATAGAAATACATCCGGTGCTCGATTCTGTGGAGCCCGCACGCCAGGTTTATGAATTCGGCAAAGCTCGTTACGGCAAACGATTTGGCCTGTTTTCGGCGTGGTGGAGTGGTAAGTCGCAACCCTGGAATCAAGCGCTATATCCGATTTTAGAAAGTGCCTGTGAATTCTCGTTTTGCAATATTCAGATGATCGGTAATCAAACCAGACAGCCCGAACGGTTACTGAACGGGAGCTTGCTAAGTGCGATGCAGGAAGCGGAGAAACTGGGCGCAAAGTATTTCGAAGTGTGGAGCGCAGATTTAGCTAACAACGCGCTAGAAAATGAAATAGCAACTTTTAGTATCACCTTACAACAGGATTAGAAGAGAAGTTATGGCGAGTACGCTTGGTCACGCATTATGTGGCATTGATTGTTTATTGGTTGGTCGTCTGGTGAGTCCGAAACTGGTTAGTCCGCTCAGTATCGGCTCCGTTTTCGCAGCCGTGTTTTTGGCCAACGCGCCGGATCTTGATTTATTGGTAGGCCCATTGTTAGGTAAGCACCACCATTATCTGCACGGGCAATTAACTCACTCGATTATGTTTGCCTTGTTGTGTGGCCTGATATTCTGGGTGCTTGCGCGGTTAACTGGTGTAGAAGAGCGAAAAGGGCGGGTTATGGCAACCATGGTATCTGCCACGCTGCTCAGTCATGTGTTTGTTGACTGGTTTACCGGGCCTAATCCTGGCATAAACCCCAGTTTTGGTATCGTGATCCTGTGGCCATTTAATATGGAGCGTATTCACGCTCCTATCACGCTTTTCCTCGGCCCTAATCATGCTTCGATGACCGAATTATTGTCTCTGCATAACGTGTGGGTTATGACCCGGGAGACGCTTATTTTTGGCGGCTTTGCATTATTGCTTTGGTACTTTTCGCCAACCTTAAGACAGCAAATTAACAGCTTTTTAATCAATCTGGTACCGGCCAGATTCAAGTGAGTGAGATGAATCATGACAGCAAATAACAGCTCTAACCAGAAAATGGAAAAACGCCTGTCTGTTACCTTACTGGTGGTTTTGATAGTCGCGTTAGTCATACTGGGCAACTGGGCGTTAAATATCATCTCCGCCCACCTCAGTACGACCAGTGCCAGTTTTGCCAGGGAAAATGACAAACCGATACCGGTAAAGGTCATTGAGGTAGAAGCCGCACCGGTTAAAGCTACGCTGGTAACCCAGGCAACCCTTGTGGAAAATCAGGAGTTACCCATCTACCCTGGTTCCAATGCCATGGTCAATGAAGTGCGTGTCCAGGTTGGCGACCTGGTTAAGAAAGGGGATGTGCTGGTGAGTTTTTATGAAGATCAGCTCAAAGCCAAAGTCGAACTGGCCAATTCAGTGGCTGAGATTGCCGAGGAAGAGTACGAGGAAGCTCTGCGAAACTTTACCCGTGTGGAGTCATTGTTTGCCAAGAATCTGGTTGGCAAAGACGAATTTACCAAAGCGACTCTGGCAGAAAAGCAAGCTAAATCGAAACTTATCAACAATCAGTACGAAGTGCAAAAAGCTGAATTTGAATACTCCCAGGTTGAATTAAAAGCACCGGTAGGAGGTGTGGTGACAGCTGTATCCGCCTTTGAAAACACTCAGGTACGCATGACCATGCCAATAATTACCCTTAGTGTGACTAACCCTATTTACGTGGAAGCCAAGGTGGCCCAGCGATACTTCGGAGAGTTATCTCTGGGCCAGCCTGTAAGTGTGTCGCTGGATGCTTTTCCCGAACGCATAATCACCGCGGAAATCCTGCGGCTGGGGTATGAGGTGGATCGGATCAGCGATACGGTGTCAGTTTACGCTAAAGTCGACAACCCCGACCTGATCTTACGGCCCGGGATGGGCGGTATTGCGACCATTGAACTGGCGGGAGGTGCTGCTGATACCCTCAGGATCCCTGCCATTGCATTGCTTGGCAGTAATGGCCGCAGTGGGTTTGTATTCGTTATTGATGACACGCAGAAGGCACACCTTAAAGAAGTTTCCATTATCGGCTATGAGCAAGGCTATGTGGGTATTCGCTCAGGACTGAGTCCCCGCGACAAAATTGTCGTGGTAGGCCAGCAGGCGCTTAAGGATGGTGATCGTGTGGAGATGGGCAATGCGAGCTAAGAACCTTTTATTTATCATTAGCTGTTTTTCGATGCAGGCTTACAGTGCGGTCCCGGTAAACAGTTACGAGCAGCTTATCGACATGTCCTGTAAAGCCCATGACATGACAGCAAATGTACGGTTGCAACTGGATGCAGCCAGGCAACGGGTCGAAAATGCCGACTTCAATAAATGGGTACCTGATGTCACTGTTGGCGTTGATGTGTATGCCGCTAAAGGGCAGCCCACCAGTTTTTTTGCTGTTCAGGAAGGCACGGTACAGGATCCTGAGCAGCCTAACTTCTACTCGAAAGGCGAGGCCTGGCAAGGTAAGGTAGATATGAACTGGGGGCTCTACGAGGATGGCAAGTGGTTAGGGGAGTCGGCACTGGCTAACGCGGAGGCGGAGTCACAATTATCGGTGGCCAAATCGCAGCTCAGCACCGCTCATCGTGAAGCACTTACCCTGGTGAGTCAGTACTATTTTAACATTATGATGTTCAGTGCTCAGCGCGACGTTTTACAGCCCCTGGTAGCGAAACGTCAACAGCAACTGGATGAAATGAAAACCAAAGTTGAGGCGGGGGTAAGTACAACTGACGATCTGTTCACCGCCAGTGCGGCCTACGCCAGTTTGAAAGACCAGCTCGATGACGCCATTCGCCAGCGGGAAGTCAACTACCAGTTTTTGCTGTTGATGCTGCAGCGTGATGTTGAGTTATTAAATGCGCAACCGCAACAGAGCTTTAAAGAATTAGCCACTATTACAGAGCGTCGCCTGCAGATGACTGATCTGGACCGCCTGGTTTCTGCGCATCCTGATATCACCCTGCTGGAATCTAAACTGGCACTGGAAAAAGATAAACTCGATGCCCAGTATGGCAAACTTAAACCCTCTCTAGGCTTGTATGTAAAATTACGCACCGGAGATAACTTTGGCAGTGCGCTGCGAAAAGACTACAGCGAAATTGGCCTCACCATAGAATATCCACTCGGTGCGGTAGCGAGTAACTACGGCGAGTCTAAAGCGCTGCGCAAAACGGTTACCGCGATTGATTCGGAGCTGGATTACCTGCGCAAGATAAAGCGTTTGCAAGCGGCGAATATCGCCGGCGATCTGGCCAGCTCCAAAAGTAAGATTGAGGTTGCCCGCCTTGAGCTCACCCGCCGTGAACAGATGCTCAGTAGTGAGAATGAAAGGGTTGCAAGCGGCCTGTCTGGGCTCGATGAACTGGTGCAGGCAGAGGATGACAAAATCACGGCGCAGCTGAATTTACTGACGGCCTATAATCAGGCCTGGATGCAATACGCTGAGGCATCGTTGTTCAGCAACCAAATCTGTCAGCCAGAGTGATATAAATGATGGCGGGCAACGGACGCGTTTTAAAAAATCTGGTTATGGTCTTTGCCAGCGAAGGCGTTGGTGGGCTGCTGAGTTTTATTATCGTGTTGTTGGCTGCCCGATTGCTGGGAGTAGAACAGTTTGGTGTGTTTTCCTACATCCTGGCCATCACCAGTGTTTGTCAGCTAATTGCAGATTTTGGCCTGACCAACCTGATTGTTCGTGAAGTCGCCAAAGATACCAACAAGGCACAATACATTATGAGTAATGTACTGTCGCTGGCCTGGGTACTGTCGATTATCATTTTAACTGTAGTTGCACTGATAGCGTTATTCAGTTTGGATACCGCGCCACAGCAAAGCGCTGCAATTGTTATGGGCGTGGCGGTATTGGCTACTTACCATTCAGTAGTGTATTCGTCGGTGTGCCGGGCTTTTGAACAAATGAGTTACAACGCCATTAGCTTTGTGGTGCACAAAGTTATTCTGCTGGCTCTCATCTACCTGTTTTACCATTTGTCGCTGTTTTCATCTTCGTTACTGGCTATTTGTATGGCGTATTTAGTGGCTAATCTCTGTCAGTATGTCTACTTCATAGTGGTAGTCAGAAGCCGGTTTATTCGTTTTGGTTTTGGTCGTGACTTTGCCTTTGCCTGGCAGTTGTTAAAAGATGCCGTGCCCATTGGGGCATCGATGGTGGTTCGCCGGTTAACACTGCAGGTAGATACTTTATTGCTGGGCGTGTTGGCAACTGCCAGTGCCGTTGGCTTATTCAGCGCCGCTTATAAAGTGGTGCAGGTTGTCGATATGATACCGTTTGCGATTTGTTTGCCGCTGTTTCCAGCCATGTCACGTATGGCCAGTAAGGAGCCGGATAAACTGCCGGCTTTCTTCTCGTTAACTCTGACTGGCTTTTTAATTGTTTCTATCCCGTTGTGCGGGTACGTATTTGTTTCAGCCAGCAACCTGATTGACCTCTTTTACGGGCAGAGCTATACCAGCGCAGTACCGGCTTTACAGATCCTGGCGTTCGCTATCATCGGCTTGTTTGTCAATATGTTGTTGAGCTACGTCTTTATGGCGCTGGGCAAACAGCGGTTTTATTTACTGGCAGCACTGAGTTGTCTGGCCGTAAACACCTTAGTTGATATATTACTCATTCCTCAAATGGGAGCAACTGGCGCAGCCTGGGGTACTTTACTGGGAGAGCTGAGCTATTTTCTGCTATGTATTGTGTTTTTATCCCGCGTGCAACTGGTCTATACCTGGTTCGCACATCTGGCCCGCCCGGTTTTGTTATGTGTCGTTATCTGCTGGGTAGCTTCCCTTTCCCCCCCGCAGGGCGTTACCGAGCAAGTGCTATTCTCGCTGGCTTATGGACTAAGTTACCTTGCCGGTCTGTTTGTGCTGCGGGTATTTAAGCCGGTGGATATAAAACGGGCTCTGGCGCTGCTCACAGAGCGTCAGGGCAGACCTCCACTGGCCGATAACTCGGCATCGGGGAGTTAAATGATGCGTGCTCTTAGTCTCTTACATAGCGGGTTGCAATCGGCCTCCAGGCCCTGGCGATTTATTGAGCAACACCCCATTTTATT
>JAYZXK010000312.1:0-4994 GCA_036141415.1 Pseudomonadota bacterium | reverse complement strand
ATACGTAAGTATTTATCCGGGATCTCCTTAACAGTCTGACTAGCCCAAACCGCTATTCAAGTATCAAAAAGGAACCAGGGAGATCCCGGATAGTTTCTCCGAAACTTCCGGGATGACAAAAAGGATCGAAACACCTGGGATGACAAAAAAGCTCTAAACACCCGGGATAACAAAAGAATCCAGACTCCAGGAATGACATTCACCTTCCCGTCATCCCGGAAAATACGTAAGTATTTATCCGGGATCTCCTTAACAGTTTGGCTCACCTTAAATAGCCTTTTTAGGAGATCCCCTTAAATAACCTTTTTAGGAGATCCCCGCTCAAAGCATGCGGGGATGACAGAGGGGATAGCATGCGGGGATGACAGAGGGGGTGGCATGCGAGGATGACGGAGAAGAGTAAAACTAAAATATCAGGAATGTGTTAAATCACAGTACAGCTTATCAATAAGGCCACTGAGTAACTGCAACTCATTCATATCTAGGTTTTTAATCTGACACAACAACTCTTTAGGAATAGCCGCCGCCTCGGCTTTCGCCGCCTTGCCCTTGGTTGTTAATACCACCTGTTTTACCCGCTTATCCTGCTCTGACGGCTGAACAAAAACATAACCCTTCTGCTCCAGCTTTTTCAGAATGAGTGTTAATCCACCGGGATCGATACGGCTTTTTTCTACCAGCGCAGATATGGTGAGCTGTTTGTGCTCCCAAAGTGCCAACAGCACCAGATACTGTGGATAGGTAATATCCATTTTCTGCAACAGCGGCCGGTAAGCCCGGGTGAATGCATTGGATACGGAATAAAATCGGTGGCACAGCTGGTTGTCCAGCTTCAGCAGATCGTCGTCTGTCATAACTAAAATACCTCTGTCATTATTTTGCATACAAACTAGTTGTCAGGCAACCAAAGGTTTGCTACTTTTATTTTGTATGCAAAGTAAACATCAGGAGGACACCCCTATGCATAAATTAGACGAAGTACTATACACTGGCGTAGCCACAGCAATCGGCGGTCGTGGCGGCAAAGCAGAATCTGATGATGGCCGTTTAACAACCGATCTGTCTGTACCAAAAGGTTTAGGCGGTGACGATGGCCCCGGCACTAACCCGGAACAGATGTTTGCCGCTGGCTATGCAGCCTGTTTTATTGGCGCACTGGGCTTTGTGGCGGGTCAGGAAAAAGTAAAATTACCAGCCGATGTTAAAGTAACTGGTAAAGTAGGCATTGGCCCAATTCCTACCGGCTTTGCGATTAAAGTAAAACTGATCGTAGATCTAGGTGATATCGAAACCGACAAAGAAGCCATGGTAGCCAAAGCGCACGAGGTATGCCCTTACTCCAATGCCACTCGTGGTAACGTTGAAGTTGAGTTTGAAGTACTTTAACTAAGCGTTTTTAGTATTGATTGCCGGAGAGCGGTAAATCGCGCTCCGGCTTACCACATTCAAATTTTGCTATTCCAGATACCACTTGGTATGAACATGCACGTCATCGCGGCTTAGCAGTACATCACTCGCCATCCAGCAATACTGATTATGCTGTTCTTTAGGCAACTCATCCAAATTAATATCCAGTTCGAGCTCATAACCCAGCACTACATAGTGGGTAGATACGGCTTCATCAAACGCGCTGTCATCATATAAGTGTTCAAAAACGCCCATGAAAGTTGCCGAAGAACGTTGAATGGACACGCCCAACTCTGCCTCGGTAAGGCGTAAGAAAGCCTTATCCAACCTCTCGTTTTTCTGTACCCTGCCACCCGGCACAAACCAATAACCCTGTGCCGGACGATTGGTGCGATATCCCAATAGCACCTCACCACGAGTGTTTTTTACTATCAGATCAATAGACACCAGCGGTGTAGCATCGATAATGGATTGAAACGTACTTTCACTTAAAAATGCCAACGTATTTCTCCTTGTGATACTGGCTTTTATAGCGCTATAGTAGCAGTTCCTTGCCTTTAATTTTTCACAACTTCGCATGACAGTTCAGGACGAACAACACGCCCGTTTCCGCCCTATCATGGGGTTGATCATGGCGTTTTTATCACTATCGCTGCTATTTTTTATCCCTGTCCCCAAGATCTTTCAACAAAGCCTGGGCGCAGCTGTGCTCAATACCGGCCATATACTATTTTTCTGTTTGTTTGGTTTTGCGTTTTTCCGCTTCACCAGTGGTACATTGCTGTATCGCATTATAGTGTTTTTATTGGTGGTGTTTGCCATCAGCCTTGGCGTAGAGAGTATTCAGAGCATGGTGGGGCGGGCTTTTCAGTGGGGGGACATCCTGCGTAACGAACTCGGTGCCCTGCTGGGTTTATCGGTGTTCAGATGTTTTACAGTTTCCAGTGGCCGTCAGCTCTCTTTACGGCTCACATGGTTATTGCTGGTGATAATTGCCATTGTGATTGAGCGACTGCCGCTGGTACATGAAGTAATGTTCCAGCATACCTAATGACTAAATTTAATGGACTTGACAGATCTTACTTATAAAAATTAATACCATAATACACGTAAACATGCTTAAAGGCGGTTCAAACAAGGCCATAATAAGCATGTAAAAAAGCCTGAATGGCGCCCGAAACGCACAGTCAGATATTTTTACAACTGCTATGAGACCTTGTCTCTAAACTAATAAATCATGTTGAATATCAATGGTGTAAAAATATGGCACGGAATTCGCTTAAATACGAGAAGAAAGCAGTAAACAGACACAAGGGTAGTATTATGTGTAAGTTATTTTCATCTCGTAACGTTTTAACCATCAGCGCATTGCTGTTAAGCAGTGTTGCTACGTTCTCACAGGCAGCGACCATCTCTTTTGGTGGTACAACGGCTACTGACGGCTCAGGCTTAACCAGCCAGTATATCGATCCAATTACGGGTGCCTCGGTACCAGGTAATTATCTGATCGAAACCTTCGATGCAGCAACCGGTGTACCAGGCTTTGCCGGTTCAACCGACTATACCGTTTCCGGCTTCGAAAACGAATGTGCGGTAAACAGTATTAACGACAGTCCGTTAGGCATTAACATCGACGGTAACGTTGGCGAAATCAACGTGCGTAAAGGTACGCAACAACGTGTTGCTGCGGCACCAGCAGGCGATAACACCTGTTACGGCTACCTGACCAATAACGGTTCAGGCGTTTCCAGCGCAACCTTCGATTACACGCCTATGCTGGCATTCTTCGATAGCATGTACAGCGAGCAAGCGCCGTTTGGTATTACCTACCTGGGCTTCTACTGGGGCTCTGTAGACACCTACAACAGCTTTGCGTTCTACTCCGGCGAAACCTTAATTGGTTCAATCAGTGGTACTGAACTACTGGAAGAACTGGATGGCAGCGCTGGCGACAGAACGGGTAACAGTTCAAACGTGTACGTGAACATCGACTTCTCACTGGAAGAGCAGTTCGACCGCATGGTTGTTACTACCAGTGGTATCGCAGGTGAGTTCGACAACATCGTGGTAGGCATTACAGGTCAGCCACTGAGTCAGGTAAGTGTTCCGGCGCCGGCTACCGCACTGTTATTCGTGCTGGGCCTGGTAGGTGTTGGCGCGGCGCGTCGCTTTAAGAAGTAATTAATACCACACTACCCAATACCAAAAACGGCGCTTCAAAAGCGCCGTTTTTTTATATGTGATGTGCATGTGCTGGGCCAGCCTGTTCACATACAGCGTCGGCAACCGTATAACGCATGTAATGGCTACTTATAGTATCCCACCAGTAGTCTAACCCTAGTTTATACATTACCTGCTGACGCAATATCGGTTCATCGTACCAGGGCTGCAATACTTCTTTCCACTTAACCAGCATGGCTTCATTTAAACTCTCGGCCGACCAATCATCGACAAACACCACCGGAAACTTTTTATAAGCCGCCCGTAAGCCCGGCGAGCATATAATCGGAATGGTACCATTTAATAAGGCATGCCAGGCCTTGGGCGCGGGATCGATGCCGCCGCCCTCTACACACAGCACAAAGCTGTGTTGATGCAGCACCGCAAAGTAATGCTCCAGGCTAACTTCTTCCTCAATCACCCGGCAAAACGACGCCCAGTGCGTAGTAGCCAGCTCGCTCACCTGCTGGCGCAATGCCCATTGCTCTCCCTGGCGAATACGGTGTGCACAAAGCACGGTATTCGAACGGTTTTTTAAGGGTACCGGGGTAGCATCCACCAGATCCGGCGTGGCATCAGACTCATGATGCACCAGCCCCAACGGCAGCGGGCTCATACCCGGCTGACTGGCATCATCCAGATTCTCGGCATACCAGTGAATAAGGTTTGGGTGCGCGAGGATCCCTTCGATCATCGCCCTCTCCTCATCATTAAAAGCACGCCAGCGCTTATCAAGCTGATTAGGCACGGTTACGTCTTCGGAACCGCTTATCAGCACAAAAGGGGCAGTTAACTGCGGTAGCACCTCACTAAAAAAATAGCGGATCGCCACAAACGGCGCGCGTAACGATAAAAACACGGTTTTAGGGGCAAGAGCTCTGCGCTTTACCAGCATGGTTTTAGGTGCATGGAGATCCGACAACACCACCCAGTCACAACGGCCCGCAATACCATTAATAATGTACTTATCGGCGCCCTGATTTTTAGGGAACAGGCGGGTTTGGTGAGCCTCAATCGGGGCACTTTTTAACATCTATACTTCTCAAATAAACGCAAGCGCCATGAGCGGCCTGGTTGTGGTGTTATTTGTAATATAAACGATAGTGCCAGCGAGTAAACATTAATGCAAAAGGCTCTAGGCAAGGTAGTTAAATAAAGCGATTACCACCACAATTTTCACCTCTATTAATTTTGGTTTGATTATTGAATTACTTTTACATACTTACATTTAATCCTAACCCCTGAAATGTAAAAGCAATAACTTTAGGTTAGTATTGGCTTTACAGATTTTGTGATGTTTTTTGGAGTAGTAATGCGTAAAGGAATTATTCTAGCGGGCGGCTCAGGTACCCGCCTTCATCCCCTCA
>JAYZXK010000311.1:0-6817 GCA_036141415.1 Pseudomonadota bacterium | reverse complement strand
TGACGTTTTCTTCATGACATTCCTGTATGGCGAACAGCTTTGGTTTTGAACTTTAGTATATAGGCTTCGCGATGATAAAGGATCATTTTCCCGTAACAAACGATGCAAGCGGACGCTAAATATCGCATAATAACCTCCTTGCAAATTATTCAGGTATATCGACAGGTGAAAGTTGTTCCGGCCAGTTCCGATAAAAGCGTAGAAAAACTCAAGGTACCGCCGCACAGCATTGAAGCTGAGCAGGCCGTGCTGGGCAGTATGCTAATCGATCCGGAATCCTGGGATAAGGTCTCTGAGCTGGTAACAGATGCCGAGTTTTATAACCGCTCACATCAAATCGTGTTTAAGGCGATCCTTGATTTGCTGGCGCAGAGTCAGCCGGTCGACCTGATTACCGTGTCTGAATTACTCGAAAATAACGATCAGCTTGAAGATGCAGGTGGCTTTGCCTATTTAGGTGAACTGGCCCGCAACACGCCGAGTTCTGCCAACGTTACCGCCTACGCAAAGATTATTCGGGAACGGGCTATTACCCGAGAGCTGATTGGCGTAGCCAACGAAATCGCCGAAGTGGGCTACAATCCGGAAGGCCGCGACAGCGCCGATATTCTGGATATGGCCGAGAGCAAGGTGTTTGAAATTGCTGAACGGCGCACCGGGGCCTCTGAAGGGCCACAGAGCATTGAATCGGTGCTCGGTAAAACCATCGACCGCCTTGAAGCACTGATCAAAGACAACCGGGAAGTAACCGGGGTGACCACCGGATTTTCCGATCTGGATAAAAAAACCAGTGGTATGCAGCCCTCCGATCTGATTATCGTTGCCGCACGTCCGTCCATGGGTAAATGTATCGTGTCTGGTTCCAGGCTCGTTGATCCTGTATCAGGACGCCGTATAACCATAGATGAGATGGTTCAATCACAATATGGTGAGGTCTCTTCACTGGATAACAATTTTACGTTGTGTCGCGCCAAAGCAAGCCAGTTCGTTGACGACGGTATTAAACCGGTTTTTGAGGTACGAACTGCGCTGGGAAGAAAAATTCAGACTACACTTTCTCATCCATTCCTCACCGGCGCAGGTTGGCGAAAACTGGAAAATATTTCGGTCGGTGAACGTATTGGTGTGCCAAGAGAATTAGCCTTATTCGGCGATCAGTCGTTACCAGAACATGAAGTCAAAGCGTTAGCCTACTTCGTTGCTGATGGCGGGACAACACAAAGTAACCCGCTATTTACCAATGTGAACCGCGCTATCGTGGCAGACTTTACTCATGCAATGGAGCAATTTAACGGCGCAAAAGTGTCACGGGCTAATTTTGATTATCGAGCGCCCAGCTACCGTGTTTCAGGACGCGGGGAAAAGTCAGTTGAACAGCGTAGCCTGTTTGCTAATTGCCTGAAAGGGGCGATGCAACATTTGAACCTGAGTGGAAAAGCACTGGCGGCACGTTTAGGTTTGCACCCTTCAACCATTAGCCAGTGGTGCAATGGGGTTGCGGTCCCATTGCCCCAAAGGTATGAGGCTCTGTGCTGCGAGTTAGGGACTGATTTTGGCCTGCAGACCCAAACTGTCTATGAAGCTGGCTCTAGCAAAACAAATTCGGTTGTCCGTTTTCTTAAAGAACATTCGGTCTGGGGTTACCTGGCACACGAAAAAAACGTGCCTGAAGCCATTTTTTCTGCAACCAGAGCCTGTGTAGCACTATTTTTAAATCGTTTATTTGCTTGCGATGGCAGTATCTCGGTTTATAAAACAGGGCAGGTCCGGGTTAGTTATGGTACCGCGAGTGAGACGCTGGCTAATGATGTGCAGCATTTACTCTTACGCTTTGGGATTGTCGCTAAGCTTCGGGCGAAGGAGCATCATGCTCGCCGCCAGTACGAAGTTGAAATTATTTCTCGTGCAGGTATCGAAAGCTTTATCCGGCAAATCGGTATCTTTGGCAAAGAGACGCAGGTGGAAAACGCCCGTATTACGCTGGCTGAAAAACGCCAGCATTCAAATGTAGATGCTTTGCCTGAGTCTGCGGTTGATTATGTTAAGCAACTAAAAGGCAGCGCCAGCTGGACAGAGATATTTGCCCGAAAAGGACTGCAATGCCCGCAGGGGTTTAATCCCCATTTGTCAGGGCAAAGTCGTCGCCTGCTAAGTCGTTCCCGTGCCCGTTTTTATGCTGAATTGTTTGATGATGCTTATTTATCTGATTTGGCAAACTCCGATCTTTACTGGGATGAAGTCCAGTCGATAGAGTACGTTGGCAACAAGCAGGTTTACGATCTTACTGTTCCTGAACTGCACAATTTTGTGGCGGAAGATATTTGCGTGCACAATACTACCTTCGCTATGAACCTGGCAGAAAATGCCATGCTGGCGGAGGACAAGCCGGTGTTGGTATTCAGTCTTGAGATGCCATCGGAACAGATCATGATGCGTATGCTGGCATCACTCAGCCGGGTGGATCAAACCAAAATCCGTACTGCACAGCTCGACGACGAGGACTGGGCGCGTATTTCAAACACCATGGCAATGCTCAAAGAAAAAGATAATATCTATGTTGATGACTCATCCGGTCTGACGCCAATGGACGTGCGTAGCCGCGCCAGAAAGCTGGCCCGGGAGCGGGGCGGACTGAGCATGATCATGGTGGATTACCTTCAACTTATGCGGGTGCCTTCTTTAAGCGATAACCGGACGCTGGAGATTGCGGAGATTTCACGCTCACTTAAAGCGCTGGCTAAAGAGCTCAACATCCCGGTAATTGCGCTGTCACAGCTTAACCGGAGTCTGGAACAACGGGCCGACAAACGCCCGGTTAACTCAGACCTGCGGGAATCGGGCTCAATTGAGCAGGATGCCGACTTGATCATGTTCATTTATCGTGACGAGGTGTATCACGAGAACAGTGAAGATAAGGGCGTGGCCGAAATTATCATTGGTAAGCAGCGTAACGGCCCTATCGGCACTTGTCGCCTGACCTTTCAGGGCCAGTTCTCGCGTTTTGATAATTACGCGGGCCCCGCTGTACCTGACGAGTACTAGGGCCAGCAATGACAACCAGGTCTAAACGCTGAGCAACCAGTACATGAGTGCGCCACCGGTGATGATGCCCACCAATAAGGCGAACAGAATACTCAGCGTTTGCTTGCCGATGTTAATAGACTGCCAGGATGACGAGTCAGCCTTTGGCACTACCTGTAAGGACTGCTGCGGCACTTCAAATACCGCACTCAGACTCATCACCGTTTCCGTTGCGGCATTACCTTCTTTTTCCACGCGCTGAATGGTGCGCAAACTCACGCCGCACATCTCAGCGAGCTGTTGCTGGGTCCACTGGTGTTGTTGCCGTAGCGCTTTTATCTGCAGCGCATCGATTTCCACAGCACTGCTCCCTACGCAACCAGGTATTTGATTAGCGCGACCGCCGATAAACCAAAGATAAAGCCGACCCCGAACATTTTTGCAATATTCAGCCAGCTTCGCTTCGACGATGATACGAAGGCTTTGGATTGAGACGCCAGTAACTCGCCATCTTTAAACACTTCGCACTGCAGATCGCCGCGCATCAGGCTAGTGATGTGGTAACGCACCTGATACTGATGACCGCTGTGCACAAACTGGTGTTCGCTCACTGTCTTCAGCAGTTCGCGCTTGCTCGATACCGGGTTATCGTTGACATATACCGTTTCTTTTCCAGACCAGGCAGAGCCGTGTACGGCAATATCGGTATCGCCATCATTAAAATAAAACCAGTAACCATCGATAAAATTAGGTGATGACATTGCTGCGCTTTGTTTGTATTTAGAAGAACTTAAGTGTGCCATATTCCGGACTCCATACCTATAAAATAACCTGTAATTTCAATTCGCCGTATCAAAGCAGGGCTGTTGAACCGACGAAGCTATTGCAGCATATTCGTACAAACAGTGGTGACGACACCAGGACGACCGTATCCCGACTGGCATATGACAAAGAATATGACAGTTCATATTAAATAGATGTTTTATAGTTTGTGGGCACACACTAACGTTGTGCAGCCTGGGATGAATTTAGCGCGTATATTGCACCGTTTCGGATAAGCCGTTACTCTGACTGTCCGCTTAATTCCTTCCACCCGGAGTTAGAGTGCGAATATGAATTGGAGCAGAAGAGAAGCCACCTATGATAAGAATAATTTGCCTTCTGATGGCACTGGTCGTTATGCAGGCATGTCAGACAACCCCGGAATTTTCAGCGGATGAGACGAAGAACGTGGCCTATGGTGAAGTGGTTAGTCAGCGTTATCAGATAGCGGCGTCCAATATCGCCTATGCAGACACTACCCTACAACGTATTTACTACTGGCCGGCACAGGTGAAAACCCAAAGTGTACTCATTTTTATCCACGGTGGTTGCTGGCTGAATGCTTATGATTACACCCATGCCCGCGGTTTGTTCACGGCACTGGCCAAACAGGGCATTGCTACCTTTGCCATTGAATATCGCCGAACGGGAGATGCTGGTGGTGGCTGGCCCGGTACGCTAACCGATATTCAACAGGCCTTGCCGGCAGTTAAACAATGGCTGGATAAAAAAGCTCTGGGCGACGTACCCGTTTACCTGGCCGGCCATTCGGCAGGCGGGCACCTGGCTCTGCTGGCCGCGCAGTCTTTATCGTTTCCGGTCAACAAAGTCATTGGCCTGGCAGCCATTACCGATCCTGCTACTTATGCCAAAGGGACTAACAGTTGTCAGACCGCGACGCCGCGATTTTTTAACGGCATGCCAGATGAACAGCCCGACGTGTATGCACTGGCAACGCCGGATGTAGCAAAGATCGACCCGCCAGTTATTCTGCTTCAGGGCGATGCTGATGCCATCGTACCGGTTACTCAGAGTCAGCTGGCAGGCGGTGAAGTTATTCTCAGCGCAGGGGCCGGTCATTTTGACTGGTTACACAGCCAGACTCCGGCTTATCAGTTGTTGCTGAATCAATTACTGGAAGGAGCCGAATGATGTTGTCTATCGCACAGAATCTCGATGAGCAAGACATTCTGGCTCCACTGCGCGAGCAGTTCCAATTACCACCGAATACCATTTATCTGGATGGTAATTCACTGGGGCCTTTACCCGTTGCTGCCAAAGAGCGTGCTATCGACGTTGTAAATCAGCAGTGGGGTGAAGACCTTATCACCAGCTGGAACAAACACGCCTGGATTGATTTGCCCCGTCAGTGTGGCGAGCTGATTGCGCCGGTTATTGGCGCCGCTCCCGGGCAGGTTATTTGCTGCGACTCTATTTCTGTCAACTTATTTAAAGTGCTAAGCGGTGCCTTGCGTATGCAGTCAGGCCGTAAAAAAGTCATCACCACGAAAGATAATTTCCCTACTGATATCTATGTCATAGAGGGGCTCGCCCAACAGTTGGGCGAGGCGTCCTGCAAGCTAGTGCTGTGCGAGGAGCATGAAATCGAAGCGCAACTGGATGAAGATATCGCTATTTTGCTCCTGACTCAGGTGAACTTCAGGAGTGGGCGTTTGCTGGATATGCAAAAGATTACTGAAATAGCTCATGCCAGGGGCATTCTGGTGGTCTGGGATTTGGCCCATTCTGCTGGCGCATTGCCGGTGAAGCTCGACGACTGCAAGGTGGATTTTGCCGTCGGATGTACTTACAAATACCTTAACGGCGGGCCAGGCGCCCCGGCATTTATTTATGTCGCTGAGCGCCATCAGAGTACTTTTCAACAGCCGCTAAGCGGCTGGATGGGACACGCCAGCCCTTTTAGTTTTGATTCGGCTTATGTACCTGTGCCAGGGGTCAAGCAAAACCTCTCCGGCACGCCGGCAGTGATAGCTATGAGTGTGCTGGAAGCGGCACTTAAGCTTTGGTCGAATGTAGACATGCTGCAAGTGAGACAGAAATCCATGGCCATGGGAGAATTTTTTCTGGAATGCCTCAAAGCCTGTGGATTGGATGAGGAATTTACCTGTGTGTCGCCTGACGCAGCACTTGATAGAGGCAGTCAGCTGGCCTTTCAGCATGAGCATGCCTATGCCATTTGCCAGGCCTGGATCGATGCCGGCGTGATCGCCGACTTCAGAGCGCCAGACCTGCTTAGAATTGGCTTTACGCCGCTGTACACTAGTTTTGAAGAACTGTGGTTGGCAGTTGATAAGCTGAAAAAGATTGTCACCAGTCAAACTTACAGGGCACCTTCGTTTCAGCAAAAACTGGCGGTGACTTAGTTAATGCTAAGACCGGACAGTTAATATTTGTAGCGAAAGTATAATGCAATAAACAAGCGGCCCGGGCTGAACCTGTGATCCAGAGCATTACGGGAAACGTAACGAAACGAGCCTTTCCACGCCTGGTAATAAGCAGGATTTTGTTGAATGAAGCGTAGCAATGGGCGAAGGGTTTTTAAATCACTGATGCTGAGGTCGCTCTGGCCCTGTGTCGCCACAAAAAACCAAAAGCGTTCAAATGCCTGCTGGTCTATGCCACCGACCAGCCGTGTCACATGCTCGTAGGAGCCAGCCTGAGCTGTGGATAACTGCTTGCCACGATTTTTGCGTGTAATACTTTCGGTATTGATTCGGTAGTCCACTAAGGGCTCATCCAGCCCGCCAAACTTAAAACCGGCTTTTAGTGACTTGAGGTACAGTAAATAGTCCTGCGCACTTTTAGTGACAGGGTAACCACCGTTCTCGCGGATTTCCTGAGTTCGGAACATCAGGCTGGGATGGCAGAGGCGGCTGTTGAGTAATAATTCAGCTTCTAAAACGTCACTTTCGGTGCTAACCGGGTAGCCGCCAATATTGTTACTTTGCATATC
>JAYZXK010000310.1:0-2536 GCA_036141415.1 Pseudomonadota bacterium | reverse complement strand
GGAGCAAACTTACGTCATTGATGGTGAAACCTACACTACAAGCGAAATCACCGTTAAATGTCAGGCCAGAAATCTCAATATTCTGGCCGACTGCAAACGCTTTGATGAAAGCTATGAGGTGAGTGACTAACGTTTCCGGATTACATTACCAAGGGTAAATATTACCCTTGGCCTTCCCCTCCAACTCCCACAAAAATAGAAATACCCATTCTAAATCATGCACATAGCATCGGCACAGGTATTGCAAAATACTAGTCAGACAGTAACAAACAGTAACCCGCTGGAAGACTCACTGAGTCACACATAACACGTGATGGTTACCATCTGAACAACTAGTCAGGAGCACCTTATGAATATTTTTGAAGCATTACGTCAGGATCATGAAAAACAACGTTTATTACTAAAGATCTTAGTAGAAACACATGGCGACACCGCCGCCCGTCGTGAGTATTTCGATGAGCTGAAGGACGAACTGGAGCGTCACGCAACTGCCGAAGAACGTCACTTTTACGTGCCGCTTATGGATGATGACAACGCGGTTGAACTGTCTCGTCATGGTATCGCGGAGCACCACGAGATTGATGAATTAGTGGAAAAGCTCGATGGCACAGAGTTTAGCTCTCCCGCCTGGTTACGTTTTCTTAAACAGCTGAAAGAGCAGGTTGAGCATCACCTGGACGACGAAGAGCAGGAATTTTTCCAGATTGCCGGTCGCATCCTTAACGAGAAGCAGAAAAAAGCGCTCGGTGAGGCTTATCGTGACGAAATGAGCGAACTGGCCTAACAGGACAAAGATGATGAATATGCTGAAGCTGGCGATTTATCTGATGCTTGGCGTACCAGTGGTAACGCAGCTGTTTTTGTTGCTTTCACCACTGCAAAAGAACAACTATGGCCTGATGATGGCAGGCCTGCTTCTGCTGCTTATTCTGATCTGCCTGTTGATTACACTTACGCGATTCGTGTGGCAGGCCCACAGTGACTCAGCCTAATCCCGCGGGGAGCTACCGGGTCCGATGATACGATATTACAACATAGAGCGCATGCACCACCCCCGGCACAAAGCCAAGCATGGTAAGAAGCAAGTTTATCCAGAACTGACGGCTTAGACCTGCGTTCAGATAAACGGCCAGCGGTGGCAGCAATACAGCCAGCAAGGCCATAAGATAAATATTCATCAGTTTCACCCTGGCCTGAGACTGTCTCAGGCATAAAAAAACCACCCTAATGGGTGGTTTTTTATTTGGTGCGGAAAGCGGGACTTGAACCCGCACGGCCGAAGCCACCACCCCCTCAAGATGGCGTGTCTACCAATTCCACCACTTCCGCAAAATCGTTTCTATATGCCTTAGTTAGGCGTATCACCGGTGTTATCTTCAACCGGTACCGCTGGTACGTCGGTATCAGCTGGCGCGGCCTGCTGAGTTACCGGTACTTCCAGGTTTTCCCACTCATCAGGTGCTTTTTCCTGACGGGCAGTAATATTACCCAGTAGCAGGCTAATCACAAAGAATGCCGTTGCCAGAATACCTGTGGCACGAGTCATAAAGTTACCTGAACCGCTTGAGCCAAACACGGTATTAGAACCGCCGGCACCAAAAGATGCACCCATATCGGCACCTTTACCCTGTTGAATCAGCACAAAGCCAATTAACAGCAGTGCTACAATCAGGTATGCAACCAAAAGCACTTGATAAATCATTTTCTATCCTCGTTAGCCTGCCGCCTGGCAAACTTGTCTAAATTCTTCTACTTTCAGGCTTGCTCCGCCTATCAAACCACCGTCAATATCCGGCTGAGCAAATAATTCTTTCGCATTCGATGCTTTAACGCTGCCACCATAAAGGATTTGCATCCCTGATGCCAGGTCCTCACTGAAGCTGGCCAGGTGCCCGCGTATAAACGCATGCACTTCCTGAGCCTGTTCAGGTGTGGCTGTCACACCAGTACCGATGGCCCAGATAGGCTCATAGGCAATAACCGCTTTGCTTAATTGCTCTGCCGTCATCAAGGTTGTTAATGCATCAAGCTGAGCAGCTAAAAAGCTTTCCAGCTCACCCACTTCGCGGGTTTGCAACGATTCACCAATACAAATAATCGGTATCAGGCCACTGCTGATTGCCTTTAAGGCTTTCTCAGCAATCAGTTCGCTCGACTCGCCATGGTCATCACGTCGTTCTGAGTGGCCCACAATCACATAGCTGCAACCTAACTCAATCAGCATTTGCGCTGAGATATCACCGGTATGAGCACCGTTATCCAGTTCACTTACCGTTTGTCCGCCCAGAGCGAAGTCAGCACCGGCAAAATCACCTAAATAGCACGCTGGCGGGCATATTATTACCTCTACCGCTGTGCTATCAACACCATCCATTAGTGAAGAAAATTCTTTAATCAATGAACGGCTGCCGTTCATCTTCCAGTTTCCAGCTACGATTGGCTTTCTCATGTATCGTCTTCCAACTGTGTTTGACTTCATCCCGGCGTCAAAGCGGGCGTGATATTAACTATTCCCTTACGATTATACAAGTAAAAA
>JAYZXK010000309.1:0-3359 GCA_036141415.1 Pseudomonadota bacterium | reverse complement strand
TTTACGAACAGCTATTAATTCCCGGGTTTTTCCCAGCACGGTGCTGCGGTCATTAGAACTGTAAGAATTGACATAATGTTGGTGCGATTGACCGATGTCATCTGGCATGAGCATAGCAATATCTTTACCCAGCACCTCACTGCGATCATAAAGAAAAAGTTGCTCAGCCGCATAGGTAAAGTGCTCAATAGTCCCGGCACCACTAATTATGATGAGTGCCTCACCTAAGTTTTCTAAGACTGCTTCATATATTTTTTGTGTGTAGGACATCAGACTCTGTTGCTCGCTGATTTTACGATCTAAAGCGTGGTTAGCATGTTTAACTCATAGCTTTAATCCGAGCGTAAGTAAAGCAATAACTGTTAGGCTAATACTTAAGATGTAGAAGGTTCAGGTGTCAGTTAAACCGCGATTGAAGCGGCCAGAGCCAATGAACAGGGTAGGCGGATTACAGACACCGAAGTGATAATTAAATGAATTTTTTCAATGGCTAATGGTGTTTTGTATTAGCCCTTGTATATCAGCGGTTAATGTTGACTTAACTGGTTACCGTTGCCAGGGATTGATTTTGTTTAACCCGGTTAATGTCGGTAATGGGTGGTGCACCAAACAAGCGGCTGTATTCGCGGCTAAACTGCGACGGGCTTTCATATCCCACCTGGTAACCTGCGGCCGACGCTTCAATGCCTTCATACAGCATGATCCGGCGTGCTTCATTTAATCTTATATGTTTTTGATACTGCAGGGGAGACATCGCCGTAATCGATTTAAATCCGCTGTATAGCGCAGATTCACTCATATGTACCACTTCAGCCAAATCTTTTACCTTGAGTGGTGAATTGAAATTTTTGCGAATAATTTCAATTACTTTACTGATTCGATTGGCGTTCGAGTCAAATAATAAAAACTGTCGGAGTTGATTTCCGGCCGGGCCTTTAAGCATACGGTACATGAGTTCCCGTTTTAGCATGGGTAGCATAATGGGAATATCCTGAGGTGAGTCATGTAGTGCCAGTAAACGGGAAAACGTCGACATGCTTTCAACGTCGGCATCGATCATCTTAATACAGCTTTTATTACAGGGTTCAGATTTATTATCTGCCATATCAATGAGCAATTCTGACAACTCTCGCAAATCCAGCGATACACTTATTCCGATATACGGTTTGGTTTCGCAGGCCTGCACAATCTCACCTGTCACCGGCATCATAATCGGGATAATGAGATAGCTTAATTCGTTATAGTGAATTTTTTGTTCGCCCACGTACAGGTTTTTGCTGCCCTGTAACAGTAAACACACCATTGGTTCGTAAATAGCGGGACTGTTGCAGGTTTTAGACGAACTGCGCAGAGTTCTTACCCCTGGCACATTGGTATCGTTAAATCCCTCTTCGGTGCTAACTCGCTCGGTTAGCGCGATTAACGATTGTTGATACTGTCTGAGTTGCTGATCCATATATCCCCCGAATTCACCGCTTAAGTATAGCGACTATTTTCTTATCGCCTATAGGAAGACTCAGCAATTTGTAGAATCAGGCAATCATTGAAGAGTATTCAACAATCCGCAGTATTGTAGGATCAGGAAAGTGGTGTAATCATTAGAAACATACTGACTTTAATTATTCAGCCTTGCTGACCGCAGGCATTATCACATTCTCAACTTACACAATTCTCGCCCTTCTTTGCACGATCCTACAGCGGCTGTAGAATCGTGCAATCCAAAGCAAGGATCAGATATTAACCAAATTCCCTTCCTTTAATAGTATTCCGCTCGTTTACGGAGTCGAGGCTAAGTAACGCTTAGCCAATTTCGTCCCGAGAGTTTGTTATTAAAAGGAGTGATTATGTTTCAATTAAACAAAGCCCCATTGATCATTATGAGCGTTCTGACCACAGCCATCTTAGTTGGCTGCAGCGCAGATAAAAATGAGCAATCGGCACCCGCCATGAGTGCTCCTAGCGTTAGTGTGGCCGAAGTTATCAGTTTACGTTTAAGCGAATGGGATGAATTCAGTGGTCGGCTAAGTGCGCCGGAGACAGTCACTCTTATACCGCGTGTTTCAGGGTATATAGAGCGAGTTCTGTTTACCGAAGGGGCCTTAGTTGAAAAGGGCCAGGTGTTACTTCAGCTCGATCCGGCCCCGTTTCAGGCAGAAGTAGAGCGTTTACAGGCACAGTTAACCAGTGCAAACAGCCGGGTTGATTTGGCTCGCTCAGAGTTTGAACGTGGTAAATCACTGATCGATCAAAACGCGATCTCCCAGGAAGCGCTTGATATTCGCCAGGCAACTTTGCAACAGGCAGTTGCTGATGTCGCTGCAACGCAAGCAGCTTTAACACGTGCTGAACTGGACTTATCTTACACCAGGGTAAAAGCGCCGGTATCCGGCCACATATCCCTGGCCCACATTACTCAGGGTAATTATGTCACAGCCGGGCAAAGCGAACTTACGCGCATTGTTTCAACCAATAAAATGTACGCGTACTTTAACGTGGATGAGCAAACCTACCTCAATTATGTACGCACCGAACTGACTGAGTCGCAAAGTGGTATGCGCCAACCTGTATCAATGGCGTTGGCGGGTGAGACTTCCTTTAGCTACCCGGGTTACATTGACTTTATCGATAACCAGGTAAATGAACAAACCGGTTCCATTACGGTAAGAGCTACTTTCAATAATCCAACTAAACAGCTAATTCCTGGCTTATATGCCCGCATACGTATCGCCGGCACACCAGCCTACGATGGCATTCTGATCGACGAAAAAGCCATTGGTACCGATCTTAATAATAAGTTTGTACTGGTAGTAGGAGAGGGCAACACTGTGGAATATCGCCCGGTAGAACTGGGCGAGTCATTGGGCGATCTGCGGATTGTCAGAGCGGGCCTTGAGTCTGGCGACGACATAATTGTAAGCGGCTTGCAGCGGGTGATTCCGGGTATTCAAATCACGCCAGAGGCAACCACCATGGCAAGCGCAGATACCATTGCAGCAATTGAAACGGCTCAACGTCAGCTCGCTCCGGAGCACCTTGCGTTAACCGCGTCGTATACCCTTCAGTCTGAACAGTAGGAGCCTATTCGAATGTTCTCTCAGTACTTTATACGCAGGCCGGTGTTCGCTTCGGTGCTCTCGTTGCTGTTTATTATTACCGGCGGCATTGCGGTTTGGCAGCTACCTGTTACTGAATATCCCGAGGTGGTGCCGCCTACCGTTGTGGTAACCGCGAATTACCCGGGTGCCAACCCTCAGGTGATAGCTGAAACCGTCGCCTCTCCGCTGGAGCAAGAAATAAACGGCGTTGAAAACATGCTCTACATGTCGTCGCAATCTACCGCCGACGGCCGTATGACACTT
>JAYZXK010000308.1:0-2930 GCA_036141415.1 Pseudomonadota bacterium | reverse complement strand
CTGGCAGAACAAACTAGACCGTCAATGACGGCACATCCCTGTGCCGCATTGACTGAATCCTCATCCATGATGATTCTTCTACTTTGTTATGTATGCCAGTGACGATGACAACACTGAAGAAGGGCACAATTTTTGTTCTTTCTTCGATATAAATCGAGCAACCTTCTCTAGAAAGTGGATTCTTTACTTATCTATTCCTTTATAAATCTGATCGTTAACCGCAACCGGGCGGTACAAATAGCCAGTGTTGATGGTTTTTTTAACAATACGTGCGATTTTTCAGCGTTACGGGTCAGAAGCAAGGTGAATCTAGCAGCCTTTTATCGCAGTTTTTAGGTGATTGGTAATAAAATGCTGCACTGCAAAACAATGGCTTACCATTTTGTAAATTGTCTAATCTGTAATTAAATTACCGAAAATTGCGGGGTTTTGGGGCTGGTTGAACCAGTTTAGTCCGTGAAATTTTATGAATAATTTCAAAAGTTAAGTAGTTTGTTACAGAAACTTTATAAAACTTGGTCTATGTTTACTATTTACCTCCGTGATATTCTGCTCTACACTAGATAGATAGGTAAAATGGTAATACCAATTTTATTGTGAACGCATTCTCGTTTACATAGCAATGTTTCGGAGCCAGAAAACTTCATATGCAAACCGGCCGCAAAAAGCTTGCAGACGTTATCACCGAGCAACTCGAGTCTATGATCCTCGACGGTTCGTTATTGGCCGGTCAGCGCTTACCTCCGGAACGTGAACTGGCTGAACAATTCCAGGTCTCACGGCCATCGTTACGGGAAGCCATTGGTAATTTACAGGCTCGCGGGCTGGTAGAGCGTAAGCAGGGAGGCGGCACCTTTGTTAGTCGTCAGCTTAATTCTGCGATGACCGATCCGCTAATGGCCCTTATCAGTGGTCGCCCGGAAACCCAGTTTGATTTACTTGAATTCAGGCACGCCCTTGAAGGGATGTCGGCTTATTACGCTGCGTTGCGTGGCCAGCCTGAAGATTATGCGGCACTGCGTGAAGCACTGGATCAAATGCCCACGCCCAAACGCACTGAATGCAAACGCGAACAGGCAGAATGCCTGGGGCGCTTTTACGTCATCATGGCGCGCGCCTCACACAACATGGTGTTGCTCCATGTAATGAGCACCATGCAAACCATGCTGGTAGACAATATCGAGCGCAACTTTGAAATGCTGGCCTTGCATGCCAGTGACGAAGCGGTTGATAACATTGCCCAGCAGCGCAAAGAGATTGTTGAAGCCATTGCAAGCCGGGATCCGGAAGCGGCCCGTCAGGCCTGTAATGCGCACCTTGCCTACATCGAGAAAACGTTGTTGGCAATTAATCAGCGAGACAGTCGTGTGCAACGAGCGTTGCGCCGGTTGGAAATTTAAGAACACGTGTCGGCTTCGGCAGTATAACGAGGCAGTCAGGTAAGTATTACAAAGCGACATGGTGCGGCAGTATCGTTGCCATGTCAGACAATTTGTTAGGTATTTCATCCGCCATATGTGCCGACCAGCCATATAGAGTGTGGATGTATTTCTATATCAGTAACTATAGGATGGCACCATGAGTGATATGATGCACCAAGATGTTGACCCGCAGGAAACCCAGGAATGGCTGGAATCGTTAGAATCGGTTCTGGAGGAAGAAGGGGTAGAACGCGCGCACTTTTTGTTAGAGTCTCTTATTGAGAAAGCCCGCCGCAACGGTGCGCACTTGCCGTACGACGCTACCACTGCTTATATCAATACAATCCCGCCGGGGCAGGAACCCACCATGCCAGGCGACCAGACGATTGAAGGTAGCATCCGTAATGCACTGCGCTGGAACGCGTTGATGATGGTATTACGGGCGTCTAAAAAAGACCTTGAATTAGGTGGTCACATCTCAAGTTTTGCCTCTTCTGCCATGCTTTACGATGTAGGTTTTAACCACTTCTTTAAAGCGCCAAACGACAAAGACGGCGGCGACTTTATTATGTATCAGGGTCACGTAGCGCCGGGGATCTATTCACGAGCTTATATCGAAGGTCGTTTAACCGAAGACCAGTTAGACGGTTTCCGTCAGGAAGTAGACGGCAAAGGTTTGTCTTCTTATCCGCACCCTAAATTAATGCCTGAGTTCTGGCAGTTCCCAACAGTATCCATGGGTCTTGGCCCGATGCAGGCTATTTATCAGGCCCGTTTCCTGAAATACCTCACTAACCGTGGTTTAAAAGACTGTTCTGATCAGCGCGTATGGTGCTTCCTCGGTGACGGTGAAATTGATGAGCCGGAGAGCTTAGGTGCAATTGGCCTGGCATCTCGTGAAGGCCTGGACAACCTGACTTTCGTAGTGAACTGTAACCTGCAGCGCCTGGACGGTCCGGTACGTGGTAACGGCAAAATTATCCAGGAACTGGAAGGGACCTTCCGCGGCGCAGGCTGGGAAGTGATCAAGGTTATCTGGGGTCGCTACTGGGATCCACTGTTAGCCCGTGATACTACCGGTAAACTGTTGCAGTTAATGAACGAAACCGTAGACGGTGAATACCAGAACTTCAAAGCGAAAGGCGGTGCTTACACTCGTGAACACTTCTTCGGCAAATATCCAGAGCTGAAAGAAATGGTGTCGAACATGTCTGACGAAGACATCTGGCGCTTAAACCGTGGTGGTCACGATCCGGTTAAGGTTTATGCTGCGTACGATCGCGCCGTAAACACCAAAGGCCGTCCACAGGTTATTCTGGCCAAAACCGTTAAAGGTTATGGCATGGGCGCAGCCGGTGAAGGTAAAAACATTGCTCACCAGGTTAAGAAAATGGACATGGATGCGATCAAACACTATCGCGACCGTTTCAACATTCCGGTATCTGACGAAGCATTAGAAAAACTGCCATACTACAAGTTTGAAGAAGACAGCACAGAAATGAAGTATCT
>JAYZXK010000307.1:0-7772 GCA_036141415.1 Pseudomonadota bacterium | reverse complement strand
CAAAATTCACATTCCTGATGATCCGGGTTTTTATGAGAAGTTTTATTTTACCCCGGGCGATATGGGTTTTGAGCCGATTAAGACCAGTGTAGGTAAACTGGGCGTGTTGGTATGCTGGGATCAGTGGTACCCGGAAGCCGCGCGCCTGATGGCCATGGCCGGTGCTGAAATTCTGTTTTATCCCACCGCCATCGGTTGGGATATGACCGATAGTGAAGATGAGCGCAAGCGCCAGCACGATGCCTGGCACACCATTCAGCGTGCCCATGCCGTAGCCAATTCGGTACCGGTAATCGTAGCCAATCGCACCGGTTTTGAAACATCGCCAACCGAGGGCGATCCGGGTATTCAGTTCTGGGGGCAGAGCTTTGTTGCCGGTCCACAGGGTGAGATCCTCGCCCAGGCCAGCAGTGATAAGGAAGAAACCTTACTGGTGGATCTGGATATGACTCGTACTGAACAAGTTAAGCGGATTTGGCCTTACTTCCGCGACCGCCGCATCGACGCCTACGACGACCTGGTCAAACGCTGGCGCGATTAGCCTAGCTACCAGCAGGCAACGCAATAACGCGCTGCTCACACAATACATAACACTGGCGTTGCGGTTTAGGCGCCAGTGCCGTTAGTACCTTATCCTCTATATCCAACCCACCGGTATACTGACCAAGTGCTGGCATCAGCATCAGGGTATCAGTGGTCACCAGACTTTTACCGCGAAACCGTCGCTTGCCTGAGGCAAAGCAGGCTTTAGGATGGAAGTGACCGACAATCTGCAAACCACCGTTATCCTGTGGAATATGCCGGCAGTGGATCAGGTTGCCCTGCTGAGTGTGTAGTGGATAACTCTCAGCACGCAGCCCACCCAGCGCTTCGGGTACCTGGGGATCATGATTCCCCTCCAGCCAGATCCATTCTTTCGTACTTAGCACTAACGCCTTAAGTCGGGCGACATCGTCGGCTAAAAAGCGGTCAAAGGCATGAATATCATGGAAGCTATCACCCAGGCAGAGCACGCGCTCAGGTTTATAACATGCCAGCAGGGTCGCAATGCTCTTCAGCGTTGCCCTGGAGTCGTAACGAGGCACCGGCGAAGCATATTGCGAAAGGTAACTGCCTTTTTCAAAATGCAGGTCGGCCAGTAGCAGACAATCTTGCTCCGGCCAGTACAGCGCCGCACGGCTATCGAGTAGCCACAAGCTGCCACCGAATCGAACGGGAAATACCTGTCTGGAGTCGATTAACTGTTGTAAACGGGTGGTTGAAAGCATGTTTAGCCGTCACCCGACAGCAGCATCCTGACCTCATCAAGCATAGATTCGGCTTCGGCATAGAGTGCAGCCTGATCCAGCAGCGCCTGCTCGCCAGCGCCTTTAACCTGTTCACTGCGGACATCCAGCACAATGGGGATCGCCATGGGTGACACCTTGGGTAAATCAATAAACTGGGTTTTCCCGACAAATCGAATCAAAGTATCTGCCAGTCGCCGGAGATCGAGCAACTCACGCTCGGCATCTTCGCGGGCTACCTTAAGCAGAATATGGTCGGGCTCGTATTCACGCAGCGTATCGTAAATTAAATCAGTGGAAAAGGTCACCTGCTTCATGGTTTTGCGTGTGCTGTGATAGCGCTGTTCAGTAAGACCGCTGACAATAGCCACCTGGCGGAATGAGCGTTTAAGCATAGGCGCGTTAAGCATCCAGTCCTCCAGCTCATCGCCGAGAATATCCGGCTGGAATAACGTAGCGATATGACTTTCATCCAGCGGCTTGAGCGCACATACCGACAACCCGTAGTCTGTTACACTGAAACTTAGCGGCTTAAGGCCAAGCTTTTCCATCCGCCGGGTCAGCAGCATACCCAGCGTCTGATTAGCTTTGCGGCCCTCAAAGGTGTAATAGAGTGAATAGAACGCGCTCCGGTAAGGAAACTGTTCGATAAGCACCTTATCCCGGGCCGGAATTTGCGAGAAAGCCTGTTGCAGACTAAGCCACTCACGCACCTGCCCGGGTAAGGCCTGCCACTGAGCGGGTTCATTTAATAACGCCCGAACCCCATCGGCCAGATAGGTTGAAAGCGGTAACTGCCCCCCCACATAGCTTGGAATTTTCGGTTCTTTGCCTTTATCTGGCCTGGCATGTAACTGCATATCCCGTATGGCCTCAAAGCGCAGCATTTCGCCGGCAAACATAAACGTATCGCCCGGCGTAAGCTGCTGTGCAAAGTATTCTTCCACCTCGCCAATGATCTTGCCCTGATTGCCGCGCCGGATCCGCTTTACCTTAAGCTTACCCGCCTCCACAATGGTGCCGATATTTTGCCGGTGACGCTGGACCACCCGCTGACTGGCCGGTTTAAAGGTGCCGTCTGGTTGCTGGGTTAACCGCTGATAACGTTCATACCCTTGCAGTGCATAACCACCATCCACACTGAATTGCCACAATTGGTTGAACTCATCGGCTGCCAGTCCCTGATAAGGAGAAGCATTAAGAATTTGTTGATACAGAGCTTCAGGCGTCACCGCACCTGAGCAGGCACAGTTAATGATAAACTGCGGGATAATATCCATAGCGCCGGGCTGTACCAAAGCACCGTCACGCGCGCCCTGATTAATCGCCTCAATAGCGGCCTGACACTCCAGCGCCTCAAAGCGGTTGGCCGGTACCAGCAAGGCTTCACTGGCTTCCTCAAAGCGGTGATTAGCCCGCCCGATACGTTGTAGCAGGCGACTAACCCCTTTTGGGGCGCCAACCTGAATAACCAAATCCACATCCCCCCAGTCTATGCCCAGCTCAAGGGCGGAGGTGGTTACGATAGCGCGAAGCTTTCCGGAGGCCATCATTTCTTCGGTTTTACGGCGCTGCTCTTTACTCAGCGAACCATGATAGAGGGCGATAGGCAGCACCTGGGCGTTCTCTGACCATAACAACTGAAACAATAATTCAGCCTGTGCACGTGTGTTCACAAACACCAGGGTAGTCGCGGCCTTGGCGATAGTCTGATAGATATCCCCAATGGCGTATTTGGCCATAAAGCCGCCAAAGGGCATGCGCTGCTCTGAGCGTAAAATGTTGATGGCTGGTTTAGCAGTATCTTCAACCTCAAGCAGCGCGGCAGGTTCTCCGGTAGGCCCCAACCAGTCGGCCACCAGCTTTGGTTTAGCTACCGTCGCAGATAAACCGATACGCTTGAAACCGGGTGCCAGCGATTCCAGCCGGGCCAGGGCAAGGGTAGTAAAATCGCCGCGTTTATTGGCAATCAGGCTGTGAACTTCGTCGATAATAACGGTTTTTAGCTTGCCAAATATTTTCGGTGCATCAGTATAAGAGAGCATTAGCATTAACGATTCAGGGGTCGTAAGCAGAATATGCGGGGGCCGCTTACGCTGGCGCTGACGTTTGTGCGACGGCGTATCACCGGTGCGTGTCTCCACCGTAATTGGCAGCGCCATTTCTTCTATGGGGCGCAACAAATTACGATGAATATCCTGGGTTAATGCTTTTAAAGGCGAAATATACAGGGTATGCAGATATTCTGCGGTTTCATGCTGTAAGTCTACCAGCGACGGCAGAAACCCTGACAAGGTTTTACCGGCGCCGGTAGGGGCTATCAGCAGCGTCGACTGCTCCGTTTCCCCACGGTTAAGCATGTCCTGTTGATAGGCTCGCAATGACCAGCCCTGACGGGTAAACCATGCGGTAAATTCGGCGGGTAACGGCAAACTCAAAAGCAGCAACAAATCCAATTAGTTAAGTGTTAAGAGTATACGTGTCCTGACACAAAGCGGTTTAATACCCTACGCAACATTCGCTATACTGCTGGTTCATTTTGTTAATGTGTTCATCTGAATGAATTTATTTGCCGCAAGACGTTGCTTACTTATTGGCCTTACCGGACTCATCACTGCCTGCAGTGAAGGGCCATTACCTACCATCGGCCGGACCCATGGTGATGTGCCCATGAGCCGATTGATTACTTTTGACAGCCAGCAAAAATGCTATCGTTTTTTAGAAAATGTGTCTTTTGAAGCCCCGTTTGCCGACGGTATGGCCTATCAACAAACCACCTGCCTGAATGCAGGGAAAAAAATCGGCCGCAAAACGATCGACGAAGTGGCTGAATTGCATGTTTCTCTTACCTCTGACGGCGAATATTACATCGTTAAAGGCGGCTATTGAGCTTTTCTGACTAACACCGCGTAAAAGAAGCCAAATGGCTAATTTAACGGAGTGTTTTTGCAAGCAGACAAGTGGCTACAACCACGGGATAACGGCCTTTATTGCGTTGCCGCTGATTGTTACATCGATCCTACCGCACCGGTAAATCGCGCCCTCATCACCCACGGGCACGCCGACCATGCTATTGGCGGGCATCACAGCGTGGTGGCTACAGCGCCTACCATTGCTATTATGCGTACCCGTTACGGTGAGGATATGGCGCAAACCGTTGAGGCGCTCGACTACGGCCACACTATTGAGTTGGGCGATCCGGACGATCCGGTCAGCTGCACGTTTTACCCTGCCGGGCATATCCTCGGCTCCGCCCAAATTCTGCTTAGTTACCGCGGCACCCGGGTGGTGATTTCCGGCGATTATAAACGCCAGCCGGATCCCACATGCCCGCCCTTTACCGCCATTGACTGCGATGTTTTTATTACCGAGGCGACCTTCGCTCTGCCAGTGTTTAAGCACCCGCCTATTGAGCAGGAGTGTGAAAAACTGCTGCAATCACTTGCTCTGTTTCCTGAACGCTGCCACCTGGTAGGCGTTTATGCGCTGGGAAAATGTCAACGCATGATCCTTGGCCTGCGGGCCCTGGGCTACAACCAGCCAATTTATCTGCACGGCGCCCAACGACGGCTTTGTGATTTATATGAAGAACACGGCATCAGACTCGGTCAGCTAATTGACGTGGCAGAGGTTGCCGATAAGTCGGAGCTGGCCGGTGAAATAGTGTTGGCACCGCCTTCGGCCCTAAGCGATCGCTGGTCACGCTCATTACCTGAAGTACGCAAAGCCATGGCATCCGGCTGGATGCAAATTCGTGCCCGGGCCCATCAGCGTCAGGTCGAGCTCCCTTTAATAGTGTCTGACCACTGTGACTGGCAGGCATTGCTGGATACCATCGACGAAGTTAGCCCGGGAGAAGTGTGGATTACCCATGGGCGGGAGGACGCTTTGCTGCATCAGCTCACCACTCAGGGTGTAAAAGCCCGGGCATTGTCGCTGATTGGCTATGACGAGGATGCCACCGACTAATGGAAGCTTTTTCGCAACTACTTCAGCAGCTGTATTTCACCAGCAGTAATAATGAGAAAAGCAGACTGCTGCGCCATTACCTGGCGCATACAGCAGATCCTGATCGCGGCTGGGCGATTGCCGCACTGGCGGGCACCTTAAAGTTTGAGTTTTTTAAACGCAATGCGGTAAAAAATCTGATGCTGGAGCGGGTAGACCCCGACCTCTTTGCAATGAGTTATGACTATGTAGGCGAAATGAGTGAAACGGTTGCCCACCTATGGCCCGACGCAACCACCAGCATTGAGTTGCCCGGACTGGCAGAACTCATCGACCAGTTCCGCCAGGCCAATCGCGAGCAAGTCAAATCATTGCTGGTACATTACCTGTCCGGTATGACGGCCGAGCAGCGCTGGTCATTGCTTAAACTCGGCACCCGGGGCCTCAGAGTTGGTTTGTCGGCACGAAGTGTCAAGCGTATCCTCGCTGAGTACGGCGACGTACCTGTCAGTGAAATTGAAACCTTGTGGCACGCGCTCAAGCCCCCCTACCGCGAGTTATTTGACTGGCTGGAAGGTCGTGCAGAGAAACCCGATATTGCCGGCGCCGTCACTTTCCATCCGGTTATGCTGTCGCATCCGCTGCCTGAGGATAAAGCCACGCAACTCTCGGTTGAAGACTGGCAGGTTGAATACAAGTACGACGGTATACGCGTCCAGCTGGTAATCACTGAGCAGGGCAAAGCCCTTTACAGCCGCACCGGTGACGACATCAGTGAGTCTTTTCCCGACGTTCTGGCAGGCATAGAAGAGCCTGGCGTTATTGACGGTGAGCTGCTGGTGATAAACAACGGTAAAATAGAATCCTTCAACGCTCTACAACAACGGCTTAACCGCAAGAAACCGTCGAAAAAGCTCATTGCAGAACGCCCTGCAGGCATTGTGGTTTATGATCTTTTGACGGATAACGACGAAGACATCACGCCACTGCCGCTATCCATACGACGTCTGCGACTCGAACACTGGCTCTCCAGGGCCTCTGCCGACCATCTGCTGCTTTCCCCCGTGCTGTCGGTAAGCGCCAATGCCCAGCTACAGAAAACCTATGCTGACGCAGCACAAGATACCGGTGTTGAGGGCCTGATGCTTAAACGTAAAGACAGCAGTTATCAACCAGGTCGCCCGAGCGGCCAGTGGTACAAGTGGAAGCGTGAGGCCTTGCATCTTGATGCCGTGGTGATGTACGCCCAGCGCGGACATGGCAAACGCTCTAGTTTTTATTCTGACTTTACCTTTGGGGTATGGCAGGACGACACCTTGTTACCCATTGGCAAAGCCTATTCAGGCTTTACCGACGAAGAATTAAAAAAACTGGATAACTGGGTGCGGCGTAATGCGGTGGGTCGGTTTGGTCCGGTCCGGGAAGTAAGAAAGGAATTAGTCGTGGAAGTCGCCTTTGATGCCATCCATCCGTCCACCCGGCATAAGTCCGGCGTTGCTCTGCGCTTCCCCCGCTTTCACCGCATTCGCTGGGACAAACCCGCCAGCGAAGCTGATACCCTGGCCAACGCCAGGGCCTTGATTATTGAGTAATCTGTGTGGCATTTCCGGGTATTTTTGCTAGCTTGAACTAAGGACAATTTGTTTACCCATCGTACAGGCAAACCGAGATGCAGGACTCAACCCGACAAAATGGCTTTGAAACCGTTTTTCAAAACTCCAAAGACGGTCTGGCTATTTTCAAGCAGGGGGCCTTTGTTGACTGCAACCCTTCCATGCTGCAATTGGTTGGCCTGACCCGCAAAGAAGGTCTGGTAGGTAAAACCCCGTTCGATTTTTCTCCGCCCCGGCAACCAGACGGGCGTGATTCCGAAGAGAAAGGCCTCGAATATATTAACCGCTGTCTTGAAGAAGGTAGTGTACGATTTGAATGGGTTCACCAAACCGTCGATGCAAAGCCTTTCTGGGCGGAAGTTCTGATCACCAAGATGGTGGTAGAAGGTGAGGTGGTTATCCACGCCAACTGGCGGGATATTTCTGAAAAAAAAGAGCTCGAGTTTAAGCTCGCCGAACAAAAGGAGAGCTTTGAGACCTTATTCAATGACTCCGTGGACGGATTGTGTCTGGTGGAAAACGAGCACTATACTGACTGCAACAAAGCCTTTTTAAACCTGTTCGGTTTTACCCGAAAAGAGCAGATTATAGGACTCCACCCTGCCGATATTTCCTCTGCGATTCAAGCCGATGGTAAACCGCTCAACGAGTCGGTGCCAGCCCGGTTCAAGGAAGCAGATGATAACGAAAGCGTTAGATTCGAATGGAAGCATAAACGGGTAGACGGTTCGGAGTTCTGGGCTGAAATTATTATTACCACCACAGTATTGAACGGTAAGAAGGCTCGCTACATCAGTACCCGTGATATTTCGGAAAAGAAAGAACTGGCTATCAAATTACAGCAGCGTAATCACGACCTGAATGCCTCTAACACCGAACTGGAAAACATGCTGGTAAGCTTAAAAGAAGCTCAGGACAAACTTAT
>JAYZXK010000306.1:0-5343 GCA_036141415.1 Pseudomonadota bacterium | reverse complement strand
ATCAGTCAGGCTAACTGGGGCATCGAAGTCACCCAGAGTATGTCGGATGCCAGTTTTAAAACCTTCGATGATTTAGCCGGTGATGAACACTTCAGCCAGTTTTTAATTAAGGGCAAGGCCCTTAAAAAAGGCAAAATTGTTAAACTTACTAAGCTTGCCAATACCTTACAGCGTCTGGCCGACAACGGCCTGAGCGATTTTTATCATGGCGATATCGCCCGCGAACTGGCGGCCGATCTTGAGGCGGCAGGTTCGCCTATTCGTCTGAGTGATTTTAACCAGTACCAAGCCAAAATCGTCACGCCGCTTAGTGTTTCAACCTCGAAAGGCAAACTTTACAACCTGCCGGCGCCTACTCAGGGCATCGCCTCGTTAATTATTCTGGCCCTTTACGACCGCGTGGTCAGCCAGGGCAGCAGCGACGCCGATATGGTTCACCTGCTGATTGAATGTACCAAACAAGCCTTTATTAAACGCAACGAATACCTTACCGATCCGGGCCGTTTAAGTGTTGACCTCGACAGCTTCCTGACCGATAAAGCACTGGATGAGATGGCCGCAGCCATTAAACTGGACAAAGCGCTGCCCTGGCCTCAGGAAGCTAAACTTGGTGACACCATCTGGATGGGCGCCTGTGATAACCAGGGCCGCATGGTCAGTTATATTCAAAGCCTTTACTGGGAATATGGCAGCGGTGTAGTCAGCCCGCAAACCGGTATTGTGTGGAATAACCGTGGTACGTCGTTCAGCCTGACGCCCGGCCACTTACAACAACTCAAGCCCGGCTTAAAACCGTTTCATACCTTAAACCCGGCCTTTGCTGAACTTAATGATGGTCGGCGCATCAGCTACGGCACCATGGGCGGTGAAGGTCAGCCGCAAACTCAGGCTGCCTTGTTCAGCCGCTATGTATACCACAACCAACCACTGGATAAATCCATTGCCCTTGGCCGCTGGTTACTGGGTCGAACCTGGGGCGATCAGTCGCATAACCTCAAAGTGGAACGCGACCTTAACGAATACGTTGGTGAAGATCTGCTGGCCCGCGGCCACGATATGGTGGTGGTCGATGCCTGCAATGAACTCATGGGCCATGCCGGCGCAGTGGTATTGCATGTAGATGAGACCACCGAAGCGGCCACCGATCCGCGCAGCGATGGCAAAGCCTTCGCGCAAGCTTATACCGCAACAGGAGAAGTACAGTAATGGATGCATTCATGGAGTTACTGCCAACGATTCTGGCCCTGATGGCCACGGGCGTGTTTGCCGGCATTCTGGCTGGCCTGCTCGGCGTGGGCGGCGGTATTGTTATTGTGCCGGTACTGTACTTTTTGTTTCAGGCACTGGGCGTATCGGCGGATTCTGCCATGTTGATTGCCACGGCTACCTCACTGGCAACAATCATCCCCACGTCGGTTAGCTCAATCCGCGCGCACCGTAAAAAAGGCAATGTCGACAGTGACCTGCTCAAACGCTGGGGCCCGTTTATATTACTGGGGGTACTGCTGGGCAGCTACGCGGTCACCCAGGTGAACGGTGAAGTATTAACCTTATTGTTTGGCGTTATCGCCAGTTTGTCTGCCATTAACATGTTTATCGGCAGCAAAAGCGCCTGGTTCAACGACTTACCCGGCGCCCTTGGCCAGCGCATTATTGCTATTTGCATTGGCTTATTCAGCGCCATGGTCGGCATTGGCGGTGGTACGCTTACCGTCCCTACCCTGACCTTTTGTAATTATCCGGCGCACCGTGCTGTAGGCACCGCCGCAGCGGTTGGCCTGATCATCTCGCTGCCAGCAGCGATAACCATGCTGATTTTTGGTCAGGCGCCGGCCGATGCACCCGATGGCACCATCGGCCTGGTTAACCTGATTGGCTTCGCCGCCATTGTCCCCCTTACTGTATTATTCGCACCGGTTGGTGCTGGCCTGGCCAGCAAACTGGATGCCGCAAAGCTCAAGAAAGTGTTTGCCGTGGTACTGCTTATCACCGGCGTAAGAATGCTTGCTCAGAGCGTGCTCTAGGAGAAAAAATGAAACCCTTAACCATGCCACCCCGACTGCTGATGGGCCCCGGCCCGATAAACTGCTATCCCCGGGTGTTAACGGCCATGTCACAACAGCTGGTTGGCCAGTACGACCCGGCCATGACCAGTTGCATGAATGAAGTAATGGCGTTGTACCGCCAGGTATTTGAAACTAATAATCACCACACCCTGCTGGTAGATGGTACTTCACGCGCCGGTATCGAAGCCGTGCTGGTCTCTGCACTGGAGCCCGGCGATAAGGTGCTGGTGCCTGTTTTTGGCCGCTTTGGCCATCTGCTGTGTGAAATTGCCGAACGTGCCGGTGCCGAGGTACACAGTATCGAAGTGCCCTGGGGCGAAGTGTTTGAGCCTGAGCAAATCGAAAAAGCTATTCGTGAAGTACAGCCTAAAATGCTGGCGGTAGTTCAGGGCGATACCTCCACCACCATGCTACAGCCTCTGGAGCACTTAGGTGAGATTTGCCGTCGCTACGACGTGTTGTTCTACTCTGATGCCACCGCATCCATTGGCGGAAACCCGTTTAAAACCGATGAATGGCAGCTCGATGCGGTATCCGTTGGGCTGCAGAAATGTTTAGGCGGCCCCTCTGGTAGCGCACCGATTACCTTAAGCGAACGCTATGTTGAGCTGGTACGCAAACGTCATCACGTAGAAGCCGGTATCCGCGAATCTGCCCACCAGTCAGGCTCGGGCAGTCGCATACGCTCTAATTACTTTGATATTCCCATGCTGCTTGATTACTGGGGTGAGGAACGCCTGAATCATCACACCGAAGCCGCTTCTATGTTGTTTTGTGCACGGGAATGCGCCATTAATTTAATTGAGGAAGGCATTGATAACAGCATTGCCCGCCATAAGCAGGCCGGCGATGCCATGCTGGCCGGTGTACAGGCACTTAATCTTGAGCCTTTTGGTAACCTCGCGCACAAAATGCATAACGTAGTGGGCGTGGAAATTCCGGATGGCGTGGATGGCGAGCAAATCCGCCAGCAACTGCTGCTGGATTTCAATATTGAAATTGGCACCAGTTTCGGCCCGCTGAAAGGCCGTATCTGGCGTATTGGCACCATGGGTTACAACGCGCGAAAAGATGCCGTACTGCACACCCTGCAGTCGCTGGAAACCGTGTTACGCCGCGCCGGGCATAAACTGCCTGGAGGTGGTGGTGTTGACGCCGCGCTGGATAGCTTTTCGGGTTCATCACTATGATGGATTTTGCCAGCCTGGCCAACCAGGTGATGTTACGTTGCGATCAGCTCGGTGCGATTACTCAGTCGCCCGGCATCGTTGACCGTCGCTATCTGACCCCACAGCACCGTCAGGCTAACGATTTAGTGGCTCAGTGGATGCGCGAAGCCGGAATGACAGTCTGGCAGGACGCCGCGGGGAATCAGTGGGGCCGTTATCACAGTACCGACGCCAACGCGCGCTCACTGGTGCTCGGTAGCCATCTGGATACCGTGCCCAACGGGGGTAAATACGATGGCATGTTAGGCGTGATTGCCCCGCTGGCAGTGGTGCATCATTGCTTTGAAAACGGCATCCGTTTTCCGTTTCACATTGATATCGTCGGCTTTGGCGATGAAGAAGGTACCCGCTTTGGCTCCACCTTGCTGGGCAGCCGCGCGTTAACCGGCCGCTGGAAAGAAGATTGGCAGTTACTGCGTGATGAAAACAAAGTGTCGCTACCTGAAGCGATGGCCGAATTCGGTCTGGCTTTCGAAAAGGTTGGCGATGCAACGCTTAAGCCCAACAGCGTGCTCGGCTATCTCGAAGTGCACATAGAACAAGGGCCGGTATTGGAAGATAAGAACCTGCCGGTAGGTTGGGTGACCGCGATTGCCGGCGCCAAACGCCTTAATGTGCAGGTAAATGGTATGGCCGGTCATGCCGGTACGGTGCCCATGGGCATGCGCCAGGATGCCCTGGCGGCCTCCAGCGAAATGGTGCTGGCGGTGGAGTCCATTTCCAGCCAGTTTGGCATTGTGGCCACTGTCGGCCGACTCGAAACCAAACCCGGCGCGGTAAACGTGATCCCCGGCCAGGTCAATTTTTCGCTGGATATCCGCAGCGAGCACGACCATAAGCGCGACGCCGCACTGCAACTGATTGAGGAAGTGTTCCGCGACATTGCCCAGCGTCGCCATGTGGACGTTAACTGGCAACAAACCCACCATGCCGATGCCGTGCATTGTGATCCTTACCTGTCGCAAACATTGTCCCAGGCTATTCAGCTTAGCGGCCATAACGCCGTTAGTTTACCTTCGGGAGCCGGCCACGATGCCATGGCCATGGATGCTATTTGCCCGGTAAGCATGTTGTTTGTGCGCTGCAAAGGCGGTATCAGCCACCATCCGGGAGAGTCAGTCACCAGCGCCGACGTTGCTGCCAGCTTACAGGTTATTTATCGATTTTTTGACGCTTTTTCGCCTGACGTTTAGGCCATTTATCAAGTAGAAGGATGATACGAATGAAGATCCCCAGAATTTATAATGATGCAGAGGGCAAAAGCCATTTTGGTGAAGCCGAAATCCCGCTTAAAGATGGCGGCCCAATCGGTTTATTATCAGAGAAGATACCAGCAGGTTCGATTATTTTTCGCGAAACTCCCGCCGATTATGATTTTAAATGGCACCCTGCGCCGACACGCCAGTTACTGTTCATTTTAAAAGGCCGGGCCGAATTTACCGTATCCAGTGGTGAGCGCCACGTGTACGGTGCCGGTGACGTGTTATTACTCGAAGATACCGAAGGCGAAGGCCATTGCAGCCGCGCCATGTACAATGAAGTCCGCCATTCGATTTTTGTTACCCTGCCCGACGGCTTCCCTTATTAATTAAACGCACAGAGTTCTCCGTATGGGGCTGGCTGCTCATGAGTCAGTCACGCCCCTCTCTGGTGCAATGACGTTTTAGCCCTGCCAACCTACACCACACTACGTGGTTATAATCCTTTAATTACAACAAGTTAAATTTCAATCTACCATTCGGACCAAATGGTCAGATTATTGCTTCATTCGTAAAGTCTTTTTTAACGTCAACAGTGAGCAATATGTGCAGTATGTTTTACCGGTGTAACAGCCGCCGTTCAGCCCCCCCTTTGTTTCGTTTCCTGTTTGCCGCCGCGCTGACGCTGACTTCATTGTCGGTTTTCAGTGCCGACATGAACACCTGGTTCCGGGAATTCAAGCAAAGCGCCAGTGATCAGGCTCTTTATAAATTGCTGTGGTCACTGCCCAAAGGAGGCGATTTGCACCATCACTTAAGTGGTGCGGGCTACAGTGAGTGGTGGTACGA